>JBDHHL010000427.1:0-4312 GCA_039589375.1 Gemmatimonadota bacterium
GACCCTCGCCAAGATCGCCGGCGGCAAGGTGCCCGACGATCGTCCGATCGACGGCATCGATGTGAGCGGTTTTCTCCTGGGGAAGACTAAGAAGTCCGGACGCGACGGATTCGTTGTCTACATGGGCAATGATGTCTTTGGCGTGAAATGGAGAGACTGGAAGATCCACTTCAAGGAGCAAGATGCCTGGAACACCATCATGCGTACCTACACGATGCCACGCGTCTTCAACCTAATCAACGACCCGCTGGAGCAGGATAACGTCCTTTTCCCACACACCTGGGTGCTGAAGGTCGGCCTCCCCCAGTTGGAAGAGCACGTGGCGTCGCTCAAGAAGTATCCACCGATCCCGACCGGCGCCCCGGATCCGTATGAGCCGCTCAAATGACTATGGCGGCTCGGGCCCGAGCTTGCATGCGGGGGCACGGCCGCGCTATCTAAGCGTTTGCAGCTGGCGCTGCCGCCTGTCGGCGTACGGGCCATAGCCGTGCTGCGCGGCCGAAACGCATAGGCGTTAGGCGACATCGTGGTTGAAGTAGAGAGACGAAAGGAGATCTTCCATGAGCACGATCAAGGAACCGGCCGAGCGGTTTTTCGATGCATGCGAGACCGGAGGAGGCTGGGAACGGTGCCAGCAGTACTGCCATGCCGGCGCTTCGTTTTCAGCCCAGGCTGGGGCTCTCGCTGACGTGGACACGTTGCAGGCGTACACCGAATGGATGAAAGGTCTGTTCACGCCCGTTCCCGATGGCAGTTACGAGCTGCGGGCATTTGCGGTGGACGAGGATCGCAACAACGTGACCGCGTACGCTGTGTTCCGGGGTACCCACACCGGGGAAGGCGGGCCAGTGCCTCCGACGGGAAAGCAGGTGGAAGCCGACTACGTGTATGTGATGGAGTTCGAGGGTGACAAGATCCGTCACATGACAAAGATCTGGAATGACGGCATTAGCCTCCAGCAGCTCGGATGGGTGTGACAAGAACAGGGAACTGACCCGACTTGGTCGTCATCTACCAATCGTGAGTCTTGCTGACAGCCGCACCGCCGACTGAGCTCGCTGCCTCTGTTCGTATGACCTCCGGCGCTCCGGCGGGGCGCGGCTGAAACGCATAACCGTTAGACGGCATCTACGTCACGTGTTCGGTGCAATTGCTGGCGATATCATCGGCTCGCCCTACGAAGCAAGTCCTGTCAAGCACAAGGACTTCCCGCTCTTTTCTGATGCTTCTCGCTTCACCGACGACACTGTGCTCACAGTGGCGGTGGCAGACTGCATACTGCATGGGCGGGACTATGTAGAAGCCTTTCACGAATACACTGCCCGTCACCCCCGCGCAGGTTACGGAGGGACGTTCGCCAGATGGGCCTTCTCGCGAGCAACTGCACCGTACAACAGTTGGGGTAATGGGTCCGCCATGCGCGTCAGCCCCGTTGGGTGGGCTGCGCGAGATGCTCAAGATGTCCTCTCAGAGGCTGAACGCAGCGCCGAGGCGACACATAACCACCCAGAGGGAGTGAAGGGAGCGCAGGCCACAGCCCTGGCCGTCTTCCTTGCACGCACTGGGAGCACGCGTGATGCCATCCGTGAGGAAATCGCGGCGCAGTTCGGGTACGACCTTGACCGTTCGCTGGATGACATTCGGGCCACCTACACATTCGATGTGTCCTGCCAAGGGTCGGTACCGGAGTCGCTCATCAGCTTCCTCGAGTCCACAGACTTCGAGGACGCGGTACGGAATGCGGTCTCGCTCGGGGGCGACGCCGATACGATGGCTTGCATTGCCGGAGCTGTCGCGGAGGCGTTCTACGGCGGCGTTCCGCCCGCAATCGAGGCAGCCTCGCTCGATGCTCTCACTCCCGATTTGGTCGAGATCGTCGACCTATTCCGAGAACGCTACTGTGAGACCGGGCAGGTGCCGCCCAACAGGCGTTAGGCCGCGATCCGATCGGGTTGGCCACGCGCCGCCTTCCAAAACAGCACGGCCGATCCAACGAATAGCGCAACGAAAAACCCGTTGACGGTCACGATCTCCAGCGGCCCGCTATTAGGGGAACCTAGCCGCCCGACCAGCGCGATCACGGCAACCAGCGTCTGAGCGAGCGCCGTCGCGAACAACGCACGCGCCATTCCTTCGGGTTTGAAGCGCGCGACGATGGCACCGATTGCTCCGACAACGAGCACCCCGCCATACATCAGGTTAGCCTCGTTGTTCTCGGACCCGATGATGCCGACGGCACCGTTCACCCAGACGAGGAGCAACGCTGAGCCGAGCGCGAGACCGACGGCGGCACGGTATGCGGCTTCGCCGGTCATCCTCGAAGCCAGTTCGACGGCGATTGTTCGTCGGCCACCCGCACACTGGCGGGGACCAGCTGAAACGCATAACCGTTAGAACGTATCCGTCAAATCAATCGGGGAGAACGTCATATGGAGCACGCTAATCCTGAGGATGCTGTCCTCGCACAAGCACGCAAGGATTTCGACCGCTGGGCCGGCGGGGATACGGAAGGGTACGGAGAGTCCGCCGCCGACGACGTTACGTATTTCCATAACGTGCCGGCTCACCCGCGTGTGGACGGGATCCAAGCCTTCCGAGAGTACCTGGCGTCGCTGAGGGGCCAGATCCTGCCGCACAGGTACGAGATCGTGGATCCCAAAATCCAAGTGTACGGGAGCGTTGGGATACTTACTCTGCATTACCATGCGTTCTCGTCGGAGGGAGAGTCGCTCGCCCGTGCCAGGGGCACTTGTGTGTACAGGAAGGCCAATGGAGCATGGGAAATGGTCCACACTCACTGGTCCGGGCTTGAAGAGGCCTGACTGGTGAGCGTCGGGCTCGAGTATTCATGAGCATCATGGCGATGCTTGTCTCGCGAATCAAATTCTTCAATCTTATGCTGCTATACAGGAGAATGAGAACTAATAGGGTTAGCAAGCGTTCGGGTTGACGCTGCCGCCCTTCGGCGTACGGCCCTTGGCCGCGCTGCGCGGCATCGTCGATGATGGCAAGCGTAAACAAGACAGGAGGTGACTTTATGCCTGATAGTAAAGAGTACCCGGTCGGCCAAACAGCCGGGGGCGGCACGTCGAACCGAGACTGGTGGCCGAACCAGTTGCGACTCGAGATTCTGCGCCAGCATTCCTCCAAGTCGGATCCGATGGACGAGGATTTCAACTACGCTGAAGCATTCAAGAGCCTAGACCTCGATGCCGTGAAGAAGGACCTCCATGAGTTGATGACCGCTTCGCAGGACTGGTGGCCAGCGGATTTCGGCCACTACGGGCCCTTGTTCATTCGCATGGCATGGCACAGTGCTGGTACCTACCGAGTCGGAGACGGCCGCGGCGGCGGAGGGACCGGTAACCAGCGCTTTGCGCCGGTGAACAGCTGGCCCGACAACGTGAACCTCGACAAGGCGCGCAGGCTGCTCTGGCCGATCAAGCAGAAGTATGGACGGAGTATCTCCTGGGCCGACCTGCTGATTCTCGCTGGCAACGTCGCTCTGGAATCGATGGGATTCAAGACTTTTGGTTTCGCAGGCGGGCGTGAGGACATCTGGGAGCCGGAAAAGGACATCTACTGGGGCAGTGAGGGTACCTGGCTGGCTGACGAACGCTATTCCGGCGAGCGGGACCTGGAGGATCCTCTCGCTGCCGTTCAGATGGGTCTGATCTACGTGAATCCGGAAGGCCCGAACGGCAACCCGGATCCACTCGCGGCGGCCAAGGACATTCGCGAGACCTTCGCCCGCATGGCGATGAACGACGAAGAGACGGTCGCGCTCATCGCTGGCGGTCACACCTTTGGCAAATGTCATGGCGCAGGCGATGCGGCGCACGTCGGCGCTGAACCCGAGGCCGCCGGCATCGAGGAGCAAGGCCTTGGCTGGAAGAGCAGCTTTGGCACAGGCAAAGGTGGTGACACGATCACCAGCGGCCTGGAAGTAACCTGGACCAGCACGCCAACTAAGTGGACCAACAACTTCTTCTGGAACCTGTTCGGATATGATTGGGAGCTGACGAAGAGCCCGGCCGGTGCGCAACAGTGGATACCGAAGCATGGCGCGGGCGCCGATTCGGTACCGGATGCCCATGACCCATCAAAGCGTCACGTGCCGTCCATGCTGACCACGGACCTCGCCCTGCGGTTCGACCCTGATTACGAGAAGATCTCGAGACGCTTCTACGAAGATCCAGATGAGTTCGCGGACGCATTTGCCCGTGCGTGGTTCAAGCTGACCCACCGTGACATGGGCCCTCGCGCACGCTATCTCGGCCCGGAGGTCCCTGCCGAAGAACTGATTTGGCAA
>JBDHHL010000428.1:0-4426 GCA_039589375.1 Gemmatimonadota bacterium
CACGGGCGGCAGAGATCGCCGACGAACTCTCGAGACACCCGGGCGGCCCGGACGAGGTCGCACGTGACGAGGATTTCTGGGCCATGGTGGCGCAGGCGTTCACCGTCGATCGAAGCCTCGTCAACCTGAACAACGGTGGGGTTAGCCCAGCGCCGGCCTACGTCCAGGAGGCGATGAAGCTGCACCTCGACTACTCCAACAAAGCGCCGGTCTACACCATGTGGCGAATACTCGAGCCGCAACGCGAGGCGGTGCGCGAACGGCTGGCCCGGCAGTGGGGCGTCGACCCGGAGGAGGTGGCGCTCACTCGCAACGCCTCCGAGAGCCTGCAAATTCTCCAGTTCGGGTACGACCTGCAGGCGGGCGACGAGGTGCTGACCACCACCCAGGACTACGGCCGCATGCTCACGACCTTCAAGCAGCGGGAGCGGCGCGAGGGGATCGTCCTGAAGCAGTTCACCATCCCGGTGCCGTGCGAGGACCCGACGGAGATCGTGCGCGCGTTCGAGGAGAACATCACTCCGCGCACGCGCATCATCCTCATGTGCCACATGATCAACCTCACCGGCCAAATCCTGCCGGTGCGGGACGTGGTCCGGATGGCGCGGAGGCACGGGGTCCCTGTGATCGTGGACGGCGCGCATTCGTTGGCCCACCACGACTTCAAGATCTCCGATCTGGATTGCGACAACTATTCGGTCAGCCTGCACAAGTGGCTGTTCGCTCCCCACGGTACCGGGCTGTTGTACGTGCGGCGCGAGAAGATCCCGGAGATCTGGCCGCTCATGGCAGCGACCGAGGCAATGGACGACAACATCCGTAAGTACGAGGAAATCGGCACTCACCCGGCCGCCAACTTTCTGGCCATCGCCGAGGCGCTGACTTTCCACCAGGGGATCGGCGGCAAGCGAAAAGAAGCGAGATTGATCTTCCTGCGCGACTACTGGGCCAAGCGCCTGCTGGAGCTCGACAGGATCAGGCTCCACACCAGCCTCGAGCCCGGCATGGCCTGCGGCATCGCCAACGTCGAGATAGTGGAAGTCGATCCCGGCGAGTTGACCAACCGGCTGTGGCAGAAACACCGGATCATCGTCACGCCGATCAACCACGCCGAGTTCAGGGGCATCCGCGTCTCGCCCAGCGTCTACTCCACCCTCCAGGAACTGGACCGGTTCGTAGATGCCATGGTTCACGTAGCTCGCCACGGATTACCAGCTTAGAAAGGACAACCCGGAAGATGACTGTCGTGAACAGGATCGCTCTATTCGCCCTCGCCGCCGGCGTACCGATGCTTCCGCTGAGGGCCGCCGCTCAGGACGTGACACTGCCGGGCTTCGGTTTCGGGCTCGGTGCTTCCGTCATATCGATCAGCCCGGAGGAGAACAAGAGAGAGTGGGGCGGCCTTGGGAGCGCGTTCCTTCAGTACACATGGGAATCGGGCCTCCAGGTCGTCGGCGGTGCCAGTTACGGCGGCGTCTCCGCGCAAGAAGTCGCGAGCCTGACCGTGAGCGGTACGCGCAAGCTGTTCAGCGTCTACGGCGACGTTCGGCTGATCCTGAACACGCGGGCCAGGAGCGCAGCGCCTTACGTGGGCGCGCACATCGCCTACCTGGACCACAGCCTCAGCACCACGCTCGCCGGCGGCGACCTCGAGGTCAGCGGAACCGGATGGAACTACGCCGGCATCTTCGGTGTGTATCTCCGGCTGACAGACAAACTCGCGGCAGACTTCTCCTTGACGTTCGGCTTGGCGCCGTTCGCTGACCCGGACGCCACGTTCGACGGCGAGCCCGCAGACCTGAAAGGCGGCACGACCTACACGGGAAGCCTTGGGGCGGGCCTGGTCTACTCGCTGGGAGGCTGAGAGGTAGCGGAAACAGCGGATGAGCTCGACGGAGAAAGAAAGACCCGGAACCGCCGAGAAGAGCGGCGAGAACGAGGCCCGACCGACAGGGCTGGACTTCATTCGCGCCAAGGTCGCCGAGGATCTGGAGACCGACAGGTACGGCGGCCGGGTCGTGACCCGCTTTCCGCCAGAGCCCAACGGCTATCTGCACATCGGGCATGCCAAATCTTGCTGCCTCAACTTCGGCATCGCCCTGGAGAACGAGGGCGGCATCTGCCACCTGCGCTTCGACGATACCAATCCGGAAACCGAGGATATCATGTACGTCGAGGCGATCAAGAACGACGTACGCTGGCTCGGCTTCGCTTGGCACGACAAGGCGTTCCACGCCTCCGACTATTTCGAGCAGCTCTACGAGTTCGCCGTCATCTTGATCAAGAACGGCAAGGCGTACGTCGACAGCCTCAGCGAAGAGGAGATCCGCGAATACCGCGGCACCGTTCTACGGCCGGGAAAGGAGAGCCCCTACCGGAACCGATCCGCCGAAGAGAACCTCGATCTGTTCGAGCGGATGCGCGCCGGCGAATTCAAGGACGGCGAGCACGTGTTGCGCGCCAAGATCGACATGGCGCACCCCAACATGTTGATGAGGGATCCGCTGCTGTATCGCATCCGGCACGCGAGCCACTACCGGCGAGGCGACGACTGGTGCATCTACCCGCTGTACGATTTCACTCACTGCCTGTCCGACGCCATCGAGGACATCACGCATTCGCTGTGCACGCTCGAGTTCGAGAACAACCGGGCGCTCTACGATTGGGTGCTCGATAACGTCGGGATCGAGCATCCGCGTACGGAGCAGACGGAATTCGCTCGCCTGGATCTCGACTACACCGTTCTGAGCAAACGCAGGCTCATTCGCTTGGTCGAGGAGGGTCACGTCGGCGGCTGGGACGATCCGCGCATGCCAAGCATCGCGGGGCTGCGCAGACGCGGCGTGACGCCCGAGTCGATTCGCGCGTTCTGTGACATGATCGGTGTCGACAAGGTCAACAGCCGAGTCGATATCGCGAAGCTGGAGTACGCGATCCGCGACGACTTGAACCGGCGGGCACCGCGAGTGCTCTGCGTGCTGCGCCCACTCAAAGTCGTGATCACCAACTGTCCGCAAGACCAAGTCGAATGGCTGGATGCCTCGCACTGGCCGCGCGACATCGCGAAGCAAGGAACGCGTAAGCTCCCGTTCTCTAGGGAGATCTACATCGAGCGCGAAGACTTCATGGAGGACCCGCCCAAGAAGTTCTTCCGCCTGGCGCCGGGGCGTGAGGTGCGCCTGCGCCACTCGTACATCATTAGGTGCGAGGAAGTCGTGAAGGACCCGGCTACAGGCGACATAGCCGAGCTACTCTGCAGCTACGATCCCGACACCTTGACCGGACCGCCGCCCGACGGAAGAAAGGTGAAAGGGACCATCCACTGGGTGTCGGGGGCCCACGCGCTGCCGTGCGAGGTGCGGCTCTACGACCGCCTTTTCTCGAACGCCGATCCGGACCAGGCTCCCGAAGGCCAGGACTTCACGGCCAACCTGAACCCCGACTCGCTGGTCGTCTCGAAGGAATCGCTCGTCGAGCCCAGCGTGGCTGACGACCCGCCGGGCACGCGCTACCAGTTCGAGCGGCGGGGCTACTTCATCAGCGATCCGGTCGATGCGAAGCCGGGCGCGCTCGTCTTCAACCGCACGGTCACGCTGAGAGATAGCTGGGCGAAGATCTCCGGTCGTCAGCCGGCTTGATGGCGTTCTACGCCGGCTCTGGGGCGTCCTCCTCGTTTGCCTGGTTCTGAGCGGCGACCGGCACGACCTCGGGCAGATGCTCCTTGAACGCCACGCCGTAGATGTCCCAGACGGTCACGAACAGGGCGGCGACGATCGGCCCGATGATGATCCCGGCCGCGCCAAAGAGAAGCAGGCCGCCCAGCGTCCCGAGCAGAATCAGCAGGTCGGGCATCTTGGTGTCCTTCCCGACCAGCCACGGCCTGAGGACGTTGTCCACCGTGCCCACAATCGCGGCGCACCAGATGAACAGCAGAATCGCCGTACCCAGCTTCCCGACCGCGACCAGATAGATGCAGGCGGGTACCCAGACGAGCGCGGTGCCTACACCCGGTATGATCGACAGGACGGCCATGATCGTGGTCCAGAACGCAGCCCCGTCGATGCCGGCGAAGAAGAACGCGATCCCGGCCAGCCCACCCTGTACGACCCCGATGACCAGTGTCCCCTTGATCGTCGCCCGAGCGACCGAGGTGAACTTCCCCACCATGCGGTACTCCTGCTCCGAGCTGAGCGGCATGTAATACAGGATCTTGTTGAGCAGCGTGTTGCCGTCGATGAGGAAGAAGAACAGCGCGTAGAACATGACGAAGAGATGGAAGAAGAACACCGCGGTCCCCCTCGTACCTTGACCAGGAAGCTGCCGACACGGCCGGCGAACTCCGCCATCTTGGCCGCGATCTGGTCCTGGTAGGGCGCGAAGCGCTCCGAGAACGGCAACCGTTGCATCAATCTGTCCAGCTCGTTCG
>JBDHHL010000429.1:0-4277 GCA_039589375.1 Gemmatimonadota bacterium
TGCCTCGGCCAGCTTGAGGTAGCTCCGCGGGTCGTAGGCCTTCTTGTTGCCCACTTCGCCATCGACCTTGAGCACCTCGTCGTAACGGCTGAACATGTGTGTCGCAACGGCGCGGGTGAAGGCATACTGATTGTCGGTATCCACGTTCATCTTCACCACGCCGTAAGTCAACGACTCTTTGCTCTGCGCCTTTTCCGAACCCGAACCGCCGTGAAACACGTAGAGAAATCTCGCTGCGGGGCCAAATTCGGTGCGAATCGCCTCTTGACCCTGCTTGAGGATATCGGGTCGCAATTGCACGACACCCGGTTTGTAGGCCCCATGCACATTGCCAAAGGTCGCGGCAAACAGGTAAGTGCCGTCGATCTCCCCCATTCGGCGATAGACCTCGAGCATCTCCTCGGTCGTGGTGTAGAGCTTGCCGGCATGTTCGCCTTCGGCGCCGGCCGCGCCGTCCTCTTCCCCACCGACCACCCCGGTTTCGATCTCCAGCATCATCCCCATCTTGGCCAGCCGCTCATACAGGGGAACGGAGAGGTCCAGGTTCTCTTTCAGCGGCAATCCAGAAGCATCCAGCATGTGGCTGTTAAACAGCGTGGGCTGGCCTGCCTTGGCGCGCTGTTCGGAGATCTCAATTAGGGGAATCAAGAAGCTGTCAATCGAGTTCGGTGGGCAATGGTCGGTATGAAGACCGACCAAGATGTTGTAGCGGTCCGCGACGCGGTGCACGTGCTCCGCCAAACTGACCGCGCCCAAGACCTGGTCCTTAACGTGCAAGCCGGAGGCAAACGCACCGCCACCCGTGGAGACCTGAATAATCCCGTCCGACAGTTTGTCGCAAAGGCCTTTGAGCGCCGCGTTGGCCGTGGTCAGACTGGAGACGTTGATCGCCGGAAACGCGTACCGTCCGGCCGAGGCGGCCTCGAGCATCTCGCGGTATTGTTCTGGTGTAGCAATGGGCATCGCAGCCTCCTTGTCGATTCGATCCAAACAGGCTATCGCGCAGACGGGTCGTTGTCCACTACGAACGCACGGCGGATCCTGGGCATTAGTGAAATTCGCCCTGAGACAGATGGGGGCTATTCCACCTTAGTGGTATATGGAGAATTCGCCCCAAAGACTATGATAAGTTCCGTTTCCGTTCAGCTCAGACCCTGAGCAGGAGGTCTGTCGATGAGACTGTTGCTCACCAAAATCGTAGCCACGCTCGGACCGGCGAGTGCAGCGCCCGAGGTGATTCGTCAACTGATCGACGTCGGCGTCCGCGTGTTCCGCCTCAACTTCTCCCACGGCACCTTCGACGACCACAGCCAACTCTTGGCCACGGTCCGTTCTGTGGCCAGCGACACCGGTGTTCCTGTCGCGGTGCTGGGGGACCTGTCGGGCCCCAAAATCCGCGTCGGCGAGGTTGTCAAAGAAGGCGTGATGCTGGAGAAGGACGCCCAAGTCGAGTTTGTCAAAGGCACCGTTGTCGCCGGTTCGCCGGGCACGGCGTCACCGGGCCGGGTCGCCTTTTCCACCTCCTATCCGGACCTCGTTGAGGAGGTCCAGGAAGGGGAACCGATTCTCCTCGACGACGGCAAGGTGCGCCTGACCTGTGTGGGAAGACTCGGGAGGGGCGAAGATGCGCGGCTCCTCTGCGAAGTGACGCACGCAGGTCCGATCACGTCCCGCAAGGGCGTCAATCTGCCACAGACCACCTTATCGCTCCCCTCGCTTACGGAAAAAGACCGCGCCTGTGCACGCTTCGCAGTAGAAAACGACCTCGACTATGTCGCGCTCAGCTTCGTCCGTTCCGCGGCAGACGTGATTGCGTTGAGGTCGCTGCTGGGGGAATTGGCTGGGGACGGCCCGGAACCGCTCCCGATCATCAGCAAGATCGAAAAGCCCCAGGCAGTGGCGGACATCGATGCGATCGTCGACGCATCGGACGGCATCATGGTCGCCCGTGGCGACCTCGGCGTGGAAATGGACCTGGCCGAGGTGCCCGTCGTCCAGAAGCAGATCATTGACCACTGCCACGCGCACGGCAAGCCGGTCATCGTGGCGACGCAGATGCTGGAGACGATGATCGAAGCACCGACCCCGACGCGCGCGGAAACCAGCGATATCGCCAACGCCATTCTCGATGGCGCGGATGCAGTCATGCTTTCCGGCGAGACTTCGATCGGCAAGTGGCCGCTGCTCGCGGCCGAGACGATGAGTCGAGTGGCCCAGCACACGAACGACTATCTCAAGCAGAAGCCGTTTGTCTTTGGCTCGTCCTATGAGGCGCGCGGCGTCTGGCGGCAGTTCGCCACGCTCGCCGAAGGTGTCCGGGTGATGGCCTCGGGTCTGGACGCCAAGTTGATCGTGATCTGGGGCGCGCTCGAGCGCGCAGCGTATCTGCTTTCGCGGAGCAAGGCTCCACGGCCGATCCTGCTCTTTGCCGAAGACCAACGGCAGTTACGCCGCTCCGCGCTGCTCTTTGGCGTGACCGCGGTACAACTGGAAACGCCCGCGTCCTCCGAGGCATTTCTTGTTGCTGTCGACCAACTCATAAGAGAGCGAGGCTGGGCCAAAAGCGGCGACACCGTGTTGGTCCTGAAACCCACGTCGCTCAGAGTAACCAGCGCCGACAATACGCTTCTGGTGCATCGCTTGGGCGATCCGGTCGGCGAAGCAGTTTAGCCGGCGGCGGTTGGCCATCGAAGTTGACGCAGCCACATGATGGCACAGGGCACGGAGGCACGATGAAAGTTACGGTCTTCAGCACCAAACCCTACGACAAGGAGGCCCTCGATTGGGCTAACGTCGAGCGCGGACACGAGCTGGTCTACCTCGAGGAACGGCTGGCCCCGATTACGGCAAAGCTCGCCGATGGCTCTCCCGGGATATGTGCCTTTGTCAACGACGTGCTCAACGCCGAGGTGTTGCGTACTTTGGCCGCAGGAGGAACCAGCTTGATCGCGATGCGTTGCGCTGGTTTCAACAACGTCGACCTGGCCTGCGCAGACGACCTCGGCCTGACCGTTGCGCGTGTCCCCGCCTACTCACCCTATGCCGTCGCCGAACACACCGTTGCCTTGATGATGGCGCTCAACCGCAAGACCCATCGCGCCTACAACCGCGTGCGCGAGGGCAACTTCTCACTCAACGGCTTGATGGGCCGCGATTTCAACGGCCACATCGCCGGCATCATCGGTACGGGAAAAATTGGCGAGGTTGTGGCCAAGATCTTGAACGGTCTGGGACTGCAGTTGCTCGCCTACGACCTATACAAGAATCCTGAGTGCGAGAAGTTGGGCGTGCGCTATGTTGAGCTCGAAGAACTCTTTCGTACCGCGGAAATCATCACCCTGCATTGCCCACTGACCCCGGAGACCCATCACCTGATCAACGACGACTCGCTCCGCTTGATGAAACACGGAGTGGCGATCATCAACACCAGCCGCGGTGCGTTGATCGACACCGCTGCCGCGATCCGGGCGCTCAAGTCGGGGAACATCGGCCACCTCGGTCTCGATGTCTACGAAGAGGAAGAAGAGTATTTCATGGAAGACCTGTCGGGACAGATCATCCAGGACGACAAGCTGATGCGCTTACTCACATTCCCCAATGTTGTAATCACCGCGCATCAAGGCTTTTTCACACAGGATGCGATGCAAGGCATCGCTCGGACCACCCTCGAGAACATCGACGGCTTCGAGCAGGGCACCGTTCCCGAAGCCAACCTATTGAGAAGGCCCCGCTCGGGGAGGTAACAGGGGGTAAGAAGAACGGCGCTACGCGTGTCTGCCCTTGCCGCACTTCAGCGAAACAGGTACACCTGCAGTCAGCGTCACGGGTTCGCCTTCGTGTTCGATCTCCAGCGCTGAACCCTCACGCAATAGATAGGTTGCCGTCCGTTCTCCCCCATCCAGCTCGACTTCCAACCGCTGTCCGCGAATGGTCAACGAAAAACGGATCCCGCGGGCCCCCGCGAAGAGCCGAGGATGGAAGGTGAGCTTCCCCCCGTAATCGCGCATCCCGGCGAAGCCGTAGACCATGGCCATCCAGAAACCGCCCATCGAGGCGATGTGGCAGCCGTCGCGCACGTTGCCCGCCACATCGGCCAGGTCCATCAAACCAGCATAGCGAGCGTACTCACGCGCCCTGTCCCCATACCCCACTTCGGCGGCGACGATGCTCTGAATGCACGCGGAGAGGGAGGAATCGCCCGTCGTCAGCGGGTCGTAATAGTCGAAGTTCCGCTTCTTTTGCTCCGGCGTGAACTCATCACCGAGCAGGAACATCGC
>JBDHHL010000430.1:0-4272 GCA_039589375.1 Gemmatimonadota bacterium
TGGACCGCGTTCGACATTGTCGGCCATCTAATCCACGGCGAGGAGTCCGATTGGATTGGCCGGCTCCAGATCATTCTAGAGCACGGTGAGTCACGCACGTTCAATCCCTTCGACCGCTTCGCCCACTTCCAGAAGAGCAAGGGAAAGAGCTTGGCCGACTTGCTCGAGGCCTTCGCGGCCCTGCGCGAGGAAAATCTCAGGACGCTAAAGGAGCTTGACCTTCAGCCCGAGCAGCTCAAGCGGCATGGCACCCATCCGGAGTTAGGCTCGGTGACGGCCCGGCAGTTGCTCGCTACGTGGGCCGTCCACGATCTGGGTCACGTAGCCCAGATCGCGCGCGTGATGGCCAAGCGATACTCCGACGACGTGGGGCCGTGGAGGGCGTACCTGCGGGTCTTGCGGGACTAGCGGTCAGCCACAGTAATGGTGACGTATGAGAAAGGGCAGCCGGTTCACGTAAGGCGGGGGCTTTGAATTGCCAATACTGAACAATCGAATGTCGAATATCCAAGAGCAGTTCTTCATTATTGGCGAGTCGACATTCGGCGTTCGATATTCAAACCGGCCAACCCGTCACACAACTGGTGTGGGCGAGTGCTAGCGGCCGCGCCTACCCCCTCTGGTATCGGCCCATCAACCGGCCTTCCGCCAGTACGTGCCCCTCGATCACGCGGAGGAGATCGGCTTTGCTCGCTCCCGCCGGAAGACCGGGCTCGAGTTCCAGCGCATAGAGCGTGAAGAAGTACCGGTGCGGATTGCCGGGCGGCGGGCAAGGCCCACCGTAGCCGGTGCGGCGGAAATCGTTCACTCCCTGTTTCGCTCCGTCCGTAGTAACCTCGCTGGGTGATATGCCCTCGGCCAGCTCGGACAGGCTCGGCGCGATGTCGTAGATCACCCAGTGGACCCACGTGCCCATCGGTGCGTCAGGGTCGTCGCAGACGAGCGCGAGACTCTTGGCCGCTTCGGGAACGCCGGTCCACTCGAGCGGCGGCGAGACATCCTCCGCATCGCAGGTGTGGCGGGCCGGAATGAAGTCTCCGTCATCAAAAGCGGAGCTCGTGACCTCGATGGACATGGCAACCTCCTGCGGAAGGCGCGGGCGGGGCTCTACCTGATCCAAGAGAAGGCAGTAAGCGCGCGAGCGCAAGAAACCACGCCTAATCGGTTGTCACGGCACGGTAGCTTGCAGGTCGATCACGCCGCGAGTGACAAGGTCGATGTACGATCGAAGGCCACCGTTCGAGTTCTCTTTCACGAAGCTCTCAAACGTCTGCAACAATTGAACGCTGTAGTACCCGGGCACCGCGTTTGGGTGAACGTAGCCGAAGTTCCCGCCGAAGTAGCTTCGGATGATCACGCTTCGGTCGTCATACGGAAGGCTCGCGACGGTCTCGGCGAACCGATCGTACGTGCTGGCGCGCCATAGATAGTACTCGACGTTGGACACGTAGATCGCCGAAACCCGCTCGCCGCGCTCGGCAACGTGACGGCCGATTGCCGCCAACGCATGGTTGCCGGCAAGGTCACCGACGACGGGGACGACGAGATCGCGGTCCTGTAGTGATTTCAGGAATTGAAAGTCTTCCTCGTCGGCGAGGTAGCTGGCCCGTCGGCCCGCCAGGTCCCGCTCGAGCATGAGCTGCCGATAGGTGGGATAGTTGGGACGCGGCCTGCGGCCGTGGCTGCGAAAACGCAAGCCCAGGCCTTCACGGATGAACGTGCCGTGAAAGCGACGAATGGCTTCCCCGTCCGTATCAGACAGGTCGAGCCCAAAGCTGCTGACCCGATCCACGATGGCTGCCATCGCTAGCTCCGCATCGTCGGGATCCGTGGCAGCCCCGTCCACATACTCGATCAGCTCATCGATGCTGCGGTCACTCCAGTCCTGTACGTCGTCCGGGACCGGCCGCGCGAAAAGCAGGCACAGGTACTCGATGCGGCTCCGGGCCAATGAGAACAGCGCCTTGAACATGAGGTGGTGCAGCAGGTTGTCGCGGCGGATGTCGATGATGAACGCCATGCTGGGGCGGACCGCTGCTATGTACGAGAAGTTCTGATCCGGCCCGACCCCGATGTAGGCGCCGCCGCGCACACCCAGCTCGTCGAACGCGCCCACCACGTGCAGATACGATGTCTCGTTCGAGATCAGGTTGTCGGTGTCGAAATAGCCGCCCGGCTCCGACAGCTCTTCGATCAGCCGCGCGAAGTTCGGATTCTCCGCCCCGCCGGTCGCTCCCTTCGACCAAGCACCGCTGTAACCCGAGCTGCGCCCGTCCACGCAGGCGGCCACGGCACAGACCAGCAATGTCGCAAGAAGACGATTCAAGAGGACTCCCTATTCGGTAACGGCTACATGAAACAACGACATCTAAACCGAGCCGGGTTCCCCAGTCCAGAAGACGACAACGGGGTGGCACCGCACTCAGCGCCGCCACCCCTGCCTGGCTCGGTTATTCTGGTCGTCTCAGTTGCCGCCGACCTTCAAGGCCTCGCTAAGGTCTACCACCCACAACGAGCTACCACGCGAGGTTGGACTGCTGTACGCGATATGGCTGCCATCCGGCGACAACACGAAGTTCCACAGCTCGTTCGGGGCGTCCGCGGTCAGCGCTATCGGATTCTGGTCCGGATCAACCGGCATGAGCCACACGTTGCCGTCCAAGCCGTTGGCCACGATCCCACGGCTGTCAGGGAGCCAGACGTTGTTCCAGTAGGAACCCGTTGGCTCCCCGACGTGCCTGGGTCCGCCGACCAGCTCGCCAGCTGGCGAGACCGCAAGGAACATCACCCTCGCACGCACACGGCCGGTCTCGGTGCCGTCAACACGGTAGTAGTGCGACGCAGCGATCCAGCGGCCGTCCGGGGACCACATCAGCGAGTGTATCCGCCCGCCCAGGCGTATCAGCTCGCGAGCCTCGCTCTGCCCCGCCCGCGCCGTATAGAGCCGATTCTCGTCCAACCGAGGCTGCTTCCAGAAAAAGACCCTGTCGCCGTGAACGCTGACCTCGCCAGGTACGTCCCGCCCGAAGGACCACACGAGTCGTGAAGGGCCCTCGGGAGGCGCTGCACGAAGCTCGTAGACATCGCCCCTCTTCTCGATATAGACAAAATCCTCGCCGTCTCGGAAATACGTGCCTCCGCGCCCCGTTACATCCGTCAAGTGAAACACGCCGGATAGCTCTCGGGTGCGCCCATCCTCGAGACTCAACACCTTGAGTGCCGACGGCCCTGCCTTCGGGTCGCCCGTGGCGTAGAGCATGTGGCGACCATCCGCCGAGAAGACCGGCGTGAAGTCCGGAATCCAAGGCACGGGATCGCCCACCCACCAAGCATCCTCGGGTAGCTGGAATTGACGCATCGGGCCGCCACCCACTGGAGCAAGCAGCAGAACCTGCTCGCCGTCCAACGCGGTCCTGAACAACAGCCGCTCGCCGTCGGGCAACCACGCCAGCGGCTCGTCGACGGCTCGGCCTTCGGTAAGCGGGCGAGCCGGTCCACCATCGACGGGTAGGATGTGTATCGGTGCCACTGCATCGCCCATCCCACTCAGGAACGCCAGGCTATCCCTAAGGAAGTGACCCGGACCCATTCCCGCAGGTAGCGAGAAGCGGGCCAGCGAGCGACCCTCGAGCGTCGCCAGATCCCAGAGCTCGGGTCCTGGGTGCCAGTTATGTTCGACCTCGCGAACCACGTAGACGGTGTCGCGGAATACGAAGGATCTGGGATAGCCCAGCCCCCAAGACGACGTGTCGGTCATCTCTCCATCCAGGGAAATCCGCACGAGAACGAACTCGTTGGGCCGGGCCACAAGAACTGGGTAGTAGAGGCCTTGCCCATCCGGGGCCCACATCGGTACTGGCGCCTCGATCTCCCCAACTGTACGCGCGGTGCCGCCCGTGCTCGGCACAATCCTGATTACGCGTTTGCCTCGCTCGTCGGATGGCGTATACGCGATCCACCTGCCGTCGGGCGACACATCGAAGAACGCCTGGCTGCCTTCGAGTGTGACTTGCCGTGGTGGCCCAGCGGGCCGTCCGGTCTCGTTGTCCATGGGAAGCGTCATGACCGCCCAAAAGCCGGGTCGATCGGAGAGGAAGGCGATTCGCTCACTGTCGGGGAACCAGACGGGATGGTAAGCTCCCTGCGTGAGGCGAACCGGCTCTCCGCCGGCAGCCGGTAGGATGCAGAGATCATCTGCCGCTATGAACGCGATCCAACGACCATCCGGCGACATCACGGCCTTCCCGATGTCCATTGAATCCGTTCCGAAGA
>JBDHHL010000431.1:0-4251 GCA_039589375.1 Gemmatimonadota bacterium
CCGGTGACCGTGAAGTCGACCTTCCGGCTCTCTTACTCGCACAACGTGCAGACGCCGCCGCTGGGGACGAGCGATTTCGGGGTTGTGGCCGGGCAGTACGGCTACTTCCGGAACATCTACGACGACCTGGTGGGTGGACGCGCCAACACGAATACGGACATGGGCCGCGACGTCGATCTTCCGCGGACGGTTCTCTTCGAGGCGGGTTACCGGCAGCTGATCGGCGAGGACCTGATCTTCGACCTGGCGGCCTACTCGAAGACGACGCGAAACGGCATCACGATTCGGAAGGTCGAGTACGAGAACCCGAACGTCGTGGGCGAGAACCAGTTCATTAACACGATGGTTAACGCGGACTACATGCAAGTCCGCGGCATCGATTTCCGGGTCGACAAACGGGTCGGACAGATCGCGCATATGGCGTTGAACTACTCGTTTGTCGACGCTCGGGGCACGGGCTCGGATCCGTTCACGTACATCGACTTGCTGTTCCGGCGGAACAGCAACGCTTCGGCGTTCATGGGTCAGCCGATCGATCCTCCCGAGGTGATGCTGCCGCTGGAGCAGAGCCGCACCCACAACGTGGGCGGCGTTCTATCGATACTGTTCCCGGTCGACTTCCAGCAAGGCACGACGATTGGGAGGATCCTGTCCGACTTCGGCGTGTCTGCGGTGGCGCGGGTGGAATCGGGTCTGCCTTTCACGCGGCTGCAGAACAGTGCGAACGGCCAGACGGGTCCGCCGACTTTCGCAGGCCTGGGCGGTACGGTGGACGAGGATTTGAATGCCTCGGAGATGCCTTGGGAGAAGCGCCTGACCGTGGGGCTGACCAAGGGTTTCCGCGTGGGCGGGATGCGCCTACTCGTGTTCGCCCAATGGCACAACCCGTTCAACTTCGAGAATACGAACCGGATCTTCCTGGAGACCGGAAACGAGATCAACACGGAGTTCCGGAACAAGATCGTCGGCGACCGGATGCGGGACGAGAATCTGGACGGCGACACGGATATCGATGACTTCGACATCCTGCGCGAGTCGCCGGAGAACAAGGCGAACGTCTTCGCGCTGCTACAGGCCGAGCGGCGTTACGGGAATGGCGACGGCGTGTTCACAATCGAAGAGCAGGATAGGGCTTTCGGCGCCTTCTACGACCTGTTCTGGGGTGTGCAGAACTTCGTCGAGTCGACGCAGCGTCTGCGCCTGGGATTCGAGATAAACTTCTGACGACGCTAGGGCCGACGCAGTAGTTTCAGCAGGACGGAGCGAGTAAGAGGCGCGAACTTGTAATGACACCGGGAGAATCGTTGCCTGCTTCTCGCTGACCTAGCATCTTGTAGTAGCCTGACCACTAGCCTTCGGAGCCTCCTCGACAGCGGGAGGAGCCGCATGTCCGACGTTCTCGACCGCCTCAAGGCCGCGCTGGCCGACCGCTACGCTGTCGAGCGTGAGCTCGGTAGCGGTGGCATGGCCACGGTCTACCTGGCCGAGGACCTGAAGTACCGGCGCCAGGTAGCGGTGAAGGTGCTGAAGCCGGAGCTTGCCCACGCCGTGGGGGCCGGCCGCTTCCTCAGAGAGATCCGGATCACCGCCCAGCTCAACCACCCGCACATCCTGCCGCTCCTCGACTCCGGCGAGGCCGACGGTTTCCTCTATTTCGTGATGCCGTACGTGGCTGGGGAGTCGCTGCGGGACCGGCTGGACCGTGAGGGCCGGTTGCCAATCGACGAGGCGCTGCGGGTCGCCGAGCAGGTGGCCTCGGCGCTGGAGCATGCGCACCGCAATGAGGTGATCCACCGTGACATCAAGCCGGAGAATATCCTGCTTCACGAAGGTGAGCCGATGGTGGCGGACTTCGGGATCGCGGTGGCGGTGAGCGCGGCGGGCGGCGAGCGGTTGACGGAGACGGGTATCGCGGTGGGCACACCGGCGTTCATGAGCCCGGAGCAGGCGAGCGGGGACGAGCAGGTCGACGAGCGTAGCGACATCTACAGTCTGGGCTGCGTGCTGTACGAGATGCTGGGCGGCGAACCGCCGCACAAGGGTTCGACGCCGCGGGAGATTCTGGCGCAGAAGCTACTGAGCAAGGCGCCCTCGATCCGGGAGCTGAGGCCGGAGGCGGACGTGGCGCTGGAGGCGGTGCTGGCGCGGGCGCTGGAGGCGGCGCCGGAGGATCGGTTCGCGACGGCGGGCGAGCTGGGTGAGGCGCTGCGCTCGCCGGAAGTGGGGTGGACGATCGCGGCGAAGCGGCTGCGGGCGAGGCGGCGAAAAGTCGTAGCGGGGTCTGCGGCTGGGCTTGTCGTACTTGTGCTGGCCGTAGGAACGGTCCTGCGCTATCTGCGAGGTGAGCCGGAGCCCACCAGACTCGTTGTGCTACCGTTCGAGATCTCTAGTGTGCTGCCAGACGAGAACGTCCTTCGAGCTGTATCTGAGGAGATACACAGTAGACTCGTGGCCATCGAGGCGGTGGACCCCATCGCCGACCTGAGTGCTCGGCAGGCGAGGGCAAGCGGTTGGACGGTTGGCGAGATCGGGGAGCAACTTGAGGTGGATTGGATCCTCGATGGAACGGTCCGCCAGCAGGACGGCGAGGGTCGTTTTCGTGTGAGGGCAGAGCTGATCCGGGTAGAGGATGCTACGAGTGTTTGGGAGCGAAGTTACGACGCCTTGGCCCTGGAGGACCTCTTGCACGCCGAGATCGATGTCGCGCAGTCGATCGTGGATACGTTGCAGCTGAGGCTGACAGGAGAAGAGGCGGAAGCGCTGGAGCGCCGCTACACGCAGGATTCCGAGGCCTATCAGCTCTACCAAAGAGGGCGCGAGTACTTGCGCCGGCCGGGGACCCTGCGCCAGAAGTACGAAAGCGCACAGCAGCTCTTCGAGAGCGCGCTGGCGCTCGATCCCGAGTTCGCACTGGCCTATGCCGGACTCTCACGGGTGCATGGCTGGATGCACCATTACTACTACGACCCGTCGCCAGCGCGTGTGGCGCGGCAGCGCGAGGCAGCCGAGGCTGCCCTGCGACTCGCTCCGGAGCTGCCGGAGGCCCACGCGGCGATGGGCCTCTGGTACTACTGGGCCGCGCTCGACTACGAGCAGGCGCTCGCAGAGTTCGAGGTCGCGGCCCGCGGGCGGCCCAACGATCGGCCGCTCTGGACTCTTATCGGCGCCGTGCATCGCCGGGCGGGAGACTACGATCGAGCCCTCGCCGCATACTACAGGGCGAGAGAGCTCGACCCACTTAACGCGACGCTGATTTGGGAAGCCGGGGTGACGTACGTACTTCTGCGCCGGTATGCGGAGGCGGTGCGGGACTTCGAGCGCGCCCTAACCCTGGCGCCCGACCTTCGCGGGGTGACGGTTGTCAGAGGATTTACCTACGTGCTGTGGCAGGGACAGCTGGACTCGCTCCGGTCCGCGCTGGACCGCATACCGACGGGCGCGGACCTTGGCGGCTGGGGAACTGCGGGAGCTTGGCGCATCCAGCTCCTTCACTGGGAGCGGCAGGCCGACAGTCTCCTTGTCAGCCTCGCCACGGAACGCGAGCCTATCCTCCGGGCTCCTGGGTTATCCTATCGCCCGAGTTCCTTGTATGCTGGCTGGGCGCACCAGTTGCGCGGCGACCGGCCAGCGGCGCGTGCGGCATTTGAATCGGCCCTGGTGTTGGTGGACTCCATTCTCACGGAACAGCCGGAAAATTGGCAGGTCCACGTCGCCCGCGGCCTGGCACTGGCCGGCTTGGACCGTCGCGAAGATGCGCTACGCGAGGCCCGCTGGCTCCAGCAGTCGGATAGATACCAGCGCGATTTTGTTTGGGGCACGTGGATAGGCCAGAATCTCGCCGAGATTCTTGCACAGGCCGGTGAGGCCGAGGCAGCGATCGATGAGCTGGAGCGGCTGTTAGGACAACCCTCCTGGCTCAGCGTCCGTAAACTGCGATTGGAACCGCTTTACGACCCCCTCCGCGACCACCCGCGCTTCCGGGCGCTGCTGGCGCGGTACGAGTAGAAATACCGGTACCGAGTCGAGGGATTTAGGCGGTACTTGGCCCCTATCAGCAACTAAACAATAAACTGCCTAGACAGCCACCTTGAACACGATCGGTATCCGCACCCAGACCGCCACCTTGAGATCGTGGTTCAGAGCGGGCAGGAAGGAGAACTGCGTTACCGCCTTCATCGCCGCCCGATCGAGGCCAGCGTGGCCTGAGCTCTCGTTCACCTGGCACTTCTTGACGACTCCCCTCTCGTCGAT
>JBDHHL010000432.1:0-4243 GCA_039589375.1 Gemmatimonadota bacterium
CATGGAGTTGTACCCGGTCCGGGAAGATCGGACGGTCGCGTTCTTCCCGCCGGCGATCTCTCTCGCCGAGTTCAAGTCGGCTGCCGCAGCGCGGCCGGATATCCTGTTGGGCATACAGGACATCTATTGGGAGCCCGCTGGCGCTTACACCGGATCCATCTCCGCCGGCATGGCGAAGGATGCCGGCGCCGGCTTCGTCCTGGCGGGGCATTCCGAGAGGAGGCACGTCTTTGGTGACTCGGACGCCGCGGTGTCGCGCAAGGTGGCGGCGATCGCAGCCGAAGGTCTCGTGCCGGTACTGTGCGTCGGCGAAAAGATCGAGGAGCGCGACCGGGGGGAAGTCGAGGCGGTGGTCAGCCGTCAGGTCGAAGCGGGGCTTTCCGGGCTGAGCGCAGAGCAGCAAGCGAACGTCGTCGTTGCCTACGAACCTGTGTGGGCAATCGGGACCGGACGGACGGCCAGCGCCGAGGACGCGAACGAGGTTCACACCTTCATCCGCGGACTGCTGAGGGGCAGGGTAGGCGACGAGGCGGCCTCAGCCATCCCGATCATCTACGGCGGTAGCGTCAAGACCGGCAATATCGACGAGCTTGTCGCAGAGCCGGAGATCGATGGGGCCCTGGTGGGTGGTGCCAGCCTCGATCCGGGGGACTTTGCTGCGATCTGCCTGGCGGGGGGGCGTTGACACCGATTTCCATATCCATATATGTTGAGCGGTTCGCTCTCTAAGTAGAGGCAAAGACGCAAGGAAGTCGAGAAGTAGAGCAGTGTACGGATTCGTATTGTTGCTGTTGATCATTGACGCTCTGCTGCTGTGCCTGGTCGTTCTTCTCCAGTCGGGGAAGGGATCCGGCCTGGCGGCCGAGTTCGGCGGTGCATCGTCTTCCACAGACAGTTTTCTGGGCGGTCGGCAGGCGGCGACGCTGCTGACAAAGACCAGCTGGGGAGCGGGAGCCGCATTCATGGGACTCGCGCTGGTGCTGGCCATTCTTTCGGCTCGAACGCGGGCGCCGGCGTCGGTGCTGGAAGGGCAGATGGCGCCTCCGGCGGATCAGCAGGTCCCGACCTCGGTGCTGCAGCGAGAGCAGCAGGCTCCGCCCGAGGGGCTGCCCCCGCAGACGGAGGAATCCGGTTCCGAAAGCGGCGAGGAGCAGCAACCGCCTCCGGAGGGCGGCAACTAAGGCATTAGCGACGGCCCGGTCATCCGGGCCGTTTTCTTGTTCAGACCAACCGTTGAGGCGGTTGCGGGGGTTTGGGGTCGGGCACGAATTCTTGGTTGGGGGGGATGTCGAAGAAATCGAGGAATTGGTCCTTTTCCTGTCGGGATTCGAGCCAGGCACCGAATCCAGAATCGACCAGGCCCCTGGAGTTCTTTTGATTGCGGGCTGCGTCTATGGCTAGCTGGTTCGCGTACTCGTTCTTCGGGTCGCCGGCATGACCGCGAACCCAACGCCACTCGACGGAATGGGGCTCCCAGGCCCGGATGGCGTCGAACCAGAGTTCCAGATTCTCGATGGGACCGCCTTTCCGCCGCCAGCCGCGTGCAGCCCAGTTGTGAACCCATTCCTTCATGCCGGTGACCAGGTAGTTGCTGTCGGAGTAGAAGACGACGCTCGACGGTCGCTTCAGGGCACGCAGTCCCTCGACTGCACTGCGGAGCGCCATGCGCTGGTTGGTCGTATCTCTTGTGGACACGTAGTAATCGCGGCGCCTCCAGCCGCGCTTGTCGTCGAAGACCTCGATCAGGCCGGCCGCGCCTCCGGGGGTGGCACGGTCGCTGAACTGATTGCCGAGACACGACTCGTCGGCATGTATGTAGACGGTATAGCGGGTTTTTTGGGCGTTCATGACATCTGAAACTTACTCTGCAACAGTGTCCAGGCGAAGCGGGCTGTTGGTCTTGGAGGACGGGACGGCCTTTCCTGGAAAGCTGGCGGGACGGGACGACGTCATCGCGCTTGGCGAAGTCGTCTTCAACACGAGCCTGGCCGGTTACCAGGAGATATTGACCGACCCGTCGTACGCCGGCCAGATCGTGACTCTGACGGCGCCCCAGATCGGGAACTACGGGGTGACCGCGGCCGATGATGAGGCTGCGCGCCCTTGGGTGGCCGGCTTGGTCGTGCGCGAACTGAGCGATCGGTACAGCAATTGGCGAGCGGAAGGAGCTTTGCTCGACTACCTGGAGCGCCACGACATCGCCTGCATAGAAGGCGTTGACACGCGTAAGCTCACGCGTCACATCCGCTCGGAAGGGGCTATGCGAGCGGCCATCGGCCCGGAGGAGTTTGGCGCCGAAGAGATTCTCAGACGTGTTGGGCAGCACCCGTCCATGGCCGGCCTCGACCTTACGAAAGTGGTGACCGCGCCCGAGCCATACGGTTGGCCGGCGTTGGGTAGCCCTCGCCATCGCGTGGCGGTCTACGATTTCGGCGTCAAGCGGCACAGCCTCAGGCTGCTGGCCGAGCTCGGCTGCGAGCTGACCGTCTTGCCCTCTACGACGCCTGTCGAGGAAGCGCTACGCTCAGAACCGGATGGCGTGTTCCTTTCCAACGGGCCCGGCGATCCGGCGGCGGTGCCGGGTGTAGGCGAGTTGATTTCTGAGCTGGCAGAGCGGGAGGTGCCATTGTTCGGGATCTGCCTGGGCCATCAGCTGATCTCCCTGGGCTTTGGGGCCGAGACATTCAAGCTGCACTATGGTCATCGCGGCGGGAACCACCCGGTACACAACAGCGCGACGCAAAGGGTGGAGATCACCTCACAGAATCACGGATTCGCCGTGCGTGCCGACGGTGACAGCGTTCCGGGCGCTCCCGAACTGTTCGCGACGCATGTGAACCTCAACGACGGAACGCTCGAGGGCGTTCGCCATCGGCAGCTGCCGATCCTTGCCGTTCAGTATCACCCGGAGTCGGCGCCCGGGCCGCACGACAGCCGCTACCTCTTCGACGAGTTCATCGCGTTGATGGCTGACCGCAAATAGGCCGGACCGCCGCCCCCGCGCCGAGCCGTCCCGGCCGACAGGTGAACTTGACTTAGTCGTTCTAATTTCTTAACTTAGGCGCCCACCTCCTCCCCGTTTCGGTGGTCCCAAACGGCATACCGGAGAGCCCGACTTTCAGATCGAGATGGAAGCGCGGAAGAAAAGTCCCCGTACGTGGTGGGTAGCCCTGGTCGTTGCTGCCGTCGTGCTGGTGTTCGGCGCCGGGCTGATCCTGATAGTGTACACAGTGGCGCCGAGCGACGGTGTCACGGTGCTGGCGCGCGATCGCATCGCGCTGCTGCCGCTTCGGGGTGTCATCACCGAGAACCACCGCGTGCTCCGCGAGCTACGGGAATATCGGCACGATAACTCGGTGAAAGGGTTCGTCCTCTGGGTGAATTCGCCGGGCGGCGAAGTAGCGCCATCGCAGAGCATATATCGAGAACTGTCCCGGGTCCGAGAAGACGGCTATCCGGTGGTCGCGGTGATAGGGTCGGTCGGCGCGTCCGGCGCATACTACGCGGCTTTGGGCGCGGATACGATTCTGGCGATGCCCGGGTCGCTCGTGGGTTCCATCGGTGTGCTGATGGAATTCCCGAACGTTGAGGAGCTCTTGGACAAGATCGGGCTTCGCTACGAGGTCATTAAGAGCGCTGAGCACAAAGACCTCGGCTCGCCCTACCGAGAGGTGACGGACGAGGAGCGGACCCTTCTACAGGATGTGGTTGACGACGTTTACGGCCAGTTCATCGACGCGATTGCCGAGGCGCGCGGGCTGTCGCGCGATTCGGTGATCGAAGTCGCTGATGGTCGTTTGCTTTCGGGCCGAGACGCAATCGAGTTCGGCTTGATCGACCAGGAGGGCGACGTGGTCGATGCTATAGCGATGGCAGGGAACATGGCGGGCCTTGGGCCGGAGCCGCGAACCGTAGTCCGTGAGGTACGTCGTGTAACATGGCTCGACCTGATGACATCCCTGGCTCAGAAGGTGCTGAGCGGGGAGGCCGGAGCGGTGCCGGTGGGCGAGGCGCTGCTCGATGGCGGCTTCAGGCGCGGGCCAAGGTTGCTGTATGAATTGCGATGATGCCGGTAGCGGCATACGTCGAGGCGGTGCTATCATTTTCGTCTTCGTTTCAGGAGTGAGTTCCATCGATTGCTGGAGGAAGGGATGACCAAAGCCGATCTGGTAGAACAGGTCGCGCAGGCTATCGGACCTGGTGTTACGAAGAAAGACTGCGCAGCAGTCGTCGACGGGTTCTT
>JBDHHL010000433.1:0-6096 GCA_039589375.1 Gemmatimonadota bacterium
GGTTTCCGCTCCTGGCTTACTTCGAGTTCCATGCCCTCGAGTCGGGCCCGGTCAACCTCGAACTGGTGTTCGAGCACCGCATGTACCTCCCGATGGCGATGCTCGCCGTCGCGGCCGCCGCCATTCTCGATCGAATTCGCCGTCCCGCGCGGGCCTTCGCGCTCGCGGGCGGGGTGGTGTGCGTGGTGCTACTGGCCGGGGCGACGCGCGCCAGAAACGAGACGTGGTCGGATCCCGTGGCGCTCGCCTACGACATCGCGCAGAAGTCGCCGTCGAAGCCGCGAGTACATATGAACCTTGGCGGCGCCTATCGAAGGGCCGGCCTCTACGAAGAGGCGGAGACCGCCTTTCGCCGGGCGCTCGACCTGGACCCGCATAGGTGGAATGCACATTTCGGATTGGGCTCTTTGTACCTGGCGACGGCGAGGCCGGAGGCGGCGCTTGCTGAGTTTCAGGAGGTACTCAGGCTCCAACCGATGAACATGAGGGCCGCTTACTCCATCGGCCAGGCGCTCGAAGATCTGGGCCGGAGCGAAGAGGCGTTTCGGTATTACATGAACCTCGGGCGTCAGCTGGGTATGGCCGGCCGTGCCATCGAGGCAATAGAGCCGCTGCGCCGGGCGGTAGCCATCGACTCCATCAGCTCCTCGGCGCATAATGCTCTCGGCAATGCCTACCTGATGGCGGGTATGAGACAGAACGCCGATCGAGAATACCGGACGGCGCTCGAGTTCGACCCCGACAACGTGCAGGCAATCTACAATCTGGCAAGTGTGCTGGAGCAGGCTGGCGAGATTAGCGAAGCGGTCCAGCTCTATCGACGATTCGTAGAGATGGCGCCGCCCGAGCTCCGCCGACAGGTCGAAGCTGTCCAGCGGAAATTGCGTGCGATGGGTGGGGTTGCTCCGAGGGGCGAACAGCGATGAGGCCGCGCGGCGATTATCGGGCTTACTTGCAAGGGCGGGAGTTCTCAAACGCGTTACGCTTCCGATTGCCCGGGCCTCGCACGGCCGCGCTAACAGACCGAGCTTCGTGGCTGGCTAACGCGGTCAAAGGCAAACGAGTCGTCCATGTCGGTTGTGTCGACCACCTCCCACTTATCGAGGAGAAACTGCGTCAGGGAAGGTGGCTCCATCGACGGCTCTGTGTCTCGAGCGTTCGCTGTCTGGGAGTCGACATCGACGCCGATGGAATTCGCTATGTGCGGGATGTTCTGGGGCTTGACGACGTCATCTGTGGGGACATAGCTGCCGGTCCGATTCCGGAGATCGTGTCCGCATCCTGGGATGTCATGGTCGTTGGCGAGGTACTCGAGCACCTTGGCAATCCGGCCGACTTTCTGGCGTCGCTAAGCAAGTCATATCGGGATTGCTGCCGACGGCTACTTGTCAGCGCCCCCAATGCGTTACGCCTGGAGAACGGCGTATTCGCATTGGTCTCGCGCGAGGTTGTCAACAGCGACCATCGGTGTTGGTACAGCCCCTATACGCTTGCCAAAGTGTTGACGGAGGCTGGCTTCCATGTAACAGAGGTCAGTTTGGTGACTGCCCACCCCGTTCGCCTTCGGGGCATCATCTCGGGGATCGCCTGGTTCGCAAACAAGACGTTCCCAGGGCTTCGAAACACGGTAGTCGCGGCGGCAGAGTTCTGAGCTGCTCGGGTGGCATCCGCCTCCCGGGAGCAAGCGAGACAGCAAAGACCCGCTCCATCGAATTTCTTGCGTGGTCATCAACGTGCTCTAATCTAGCCAGTGACTGAGGTCGCGGTGAAGCAGCGACTCCAGCCTATGAACCTCCGCGCGAAACTCTTCAGCCAGGCTTGCCCGGAACTTGGGATCCAGCGGTTTGCGGGGGCTAAGCGTCGAGTGCCAGCTTGGCGGAAGTCCGACAAGCCGATCTTTGATGCTCAATCTTCTCTTGATGCTCCTTGCGCATCTCTGAAGTCTCTCCAGCCTACCTAGCCGCGAGAGCCGAAAGTCTATCCAGGCTAGCAAACGCGAAGAATGCTCTCGGCTTGGATTAACGATCGGAAAAGTCTGTCGCGGCAGAGCGGGTACCCCTAGAAACTCGAGCACTTCCTCGTAGACGCGGTTGGTCTCAGTGATGAAATCGTCGAATACCACGACCTTGACTTGCTCAGGATGAAATATCCGGAAGGTTCGTTCTAACTGGGTGCCAAGTGAGCACACGGCCTTGTATTGTAGGAAAGCCGGAACCTGGTTCGTCCTTGGGAGGTTCGTGCCGCGGCTTCGCTCGCCCTGGAGATCCCACGCTCTCTCGAAATCGCGTTCCGATTCTTGATAGCGGTACACGAGCTGGTTGTGCAGAGAGTACGCCATATCGATGGGATTGCGTACCATTACGATGATCCGTGACCGGCTGTCGAATGCCTGTATGTTCTCCAAGGCGACCGAGGAGTAGAGATACCATACTGACGCCTCTCCTATCGCCAACTGCGTCTCTGAGCAGTGTCGGAACAAGTCCAGGTAGTCGTCGAGGGAACGAATGTAATGACCTACCAGTCGGTTGAAGTCCGAGGCGAAATAGTGTGGTTCCTTGGGAGAGGTCAGATAGACGTTGGGGTGCCCACGAAGATATTGCGTCAGCGCGGTAGTCCCACACCTGGGCCCTCCCACCAGGAAGAAGTTAGGCCGTCTAAATGGCACCGCCTCGACCCGTGATTGGAAACACCGTCGGATTCAGTCCTAATCTCCGGACAGCGAACACGAGTGTGCTGCCGTTCAAGAGGGCTATGCTTGCCGCGGTTGCCAGACTGGCTCCGATAGCCCCGAGCGGCGGTATCAACAACAAGTTCAACACGATGTTCGCAACGGTGGCGATTCCGAAGTAGAAGGTGGCTGGACTCTGGTAACCCGTCATGATCAAAAGGTAACCGACCGATCCAGCGAAACAATTCAGGACTTGGCCGCCGACAAGAATCAACATTGGCACATAGCTGACCGTGAACTCCGGACCGAATAAGGCCAGAAGCCACTTGCCTCCCAAGATGACCAGGGCCGCGGCGCCTGCTGCGAAGACAGTTGCTGCCCACGCACCGACTTGCAGAATCCTTTGCAGGCGGTGTCGGTTGCCGGCGGCATGGTATTCGGCGATCATCGGCCCCGCCATTCGATTGACCGCCGTTAGCATGAACGGAATGAAGAGCGCGGCCTGGCTCGCGACGGCGTACAAGCCTGCCTCGGTAGTTCCCGCGAGGAGGCCCAGCATCAGCGTGTCGGTCGAGCGAAGCAGTATGCCGAAGCCCGCCAGCGCCAAAAGTGGCAACGCGACGCTGCGCCACTCGCTCATACGGACTTCGAGCGGGACCTCTTCTCTTTCGACGCGCGACCGGCGCAGTAGCATCTGGAGCAGCAAGAGGGACAGAATCGTCGCCCCGACATTGACCGCCATCGCGAGCGCTGCGCTCAATGGCTGAGAGCGCAGGAAGTACAGCGCTAGGATCCCAGCCGCGATCAAGAGAGGGCGCACGAGTTGTGGAGGCGCTTGGGCTGCGAGGATTCGCTTGAACCCGCGCAGCGTGGCGCTGTCAAGCTCGAGCAGCGACCAGGCCGGGAGGAGGAAGCAGCCTGCCCACAATACGAGCGCGAGCTGATCTCCGATTCGCCGCCGCAACAGTGCCACGGCCAGCGCCAGCGCAGCGGCGGCGGCCAAAGACGCGAGGAGCACGATTTGGGCGCTTCGCCGCCGGAAGCCGCGAAGGAGGCCCCACTGCTTTGTGGCCCGATACTCCGCTACGAAGCGCACGGTCGCTGTATTGAAGCCGACATTGGCGATGAGCGCCAGAACGCCGATCCAGGTTACCGCATAGACGTACCGGCCGTACATCTCGGTCCCGAGCACTCGCGCCAGCACGATCTGGTTGGCGAAGACGAGAAGCGTGCCGGCGGCGCTGACCACGAAGGCAATGCCGGCCCCACGCGCCAGCTTCGCCCCCGGTCCACCGCCGGACAGCCGTAGCAACAACCACTCGAGCCCTCGTGGCCCTCGCTCAGTCACTCGCGAGCCGTTCGTCGGTGAGCTTGCGGATAATGAGATCGGTCACGTCGATTTTGTCCGCCAGCATGCGCTCCGTTCGAGCCCGAAACTCCGGTTGGCGCTTTAAGTCTCGCACCAACAGGTCCCGGCAGCACGACAGCAAATCCTCCAGCTGCTCTGGCTTGAAGTTGAAGCAGAGGCTGTAACGCTGCTCTTGCTCGTCGGTTATACGGCGTGCCAATTGGGTCAACATAGACGGCCGGAGTCCCGAGGATCGCGCTCTCCGATGCCATCGTCGAGCTTTCGCCCACATAGAGTCGGGCGAAGCTCAGCAGGTGGTGAAGCTGGTCGGGTGGAACCGGGAGCTCGAAGTCGGCGAGCTTGTCTGGAAGCCGGTCCTCCGACGTGACGAACACACGGCCACGCTCGCTCAAGATCTGCAACAGCCGTTGCCTGCCGTCCGCCGAGATCCCTCTGCCTTTACCGACATCGTGAAGGGCACGCCACGAGACGAACCGAACCACGCTGAAAGGTTCTTCGGGGTTCACTCCCGCCGCTTCGAGCACCGAGGGATCTGGCCGGAATCGCTTGGGATGCAGATAGGCTAGCTCGTGATAGCCGGGGTACGTGACGTGGCGGCCCAATACGCGTCGACGGTAGCAGTCCGGCGTGATCACCTCTGTCGCGAAGGGGTATGAGAGCAGGTTGGATAGCGTGGCGTTCTCGGTGTCGTAAAAGACGAGATTGCGGGTCCGTGTCAGAAAGCCGACGAGCGCGGTCGAGATCCCGGCAATGCTAGCCATGACGTCCGGACGCCAGCGTCGCGCTACCCGAACGAGCCGAATGTCCCGCCCAAGCAACTCTCCGGCCAGGCCCGCCCGCGATGGGGCCTCGCGGCTGATGACCTGATACGGGAGTCCGAAACTCGCTAGCAACTGAAGTGTGATGTCCTTGTCACGCGCCGTAATCATAACCTCGTGGCCGGCCGCCTCGACCAGGCGTATCGCATGGCGGAAGAAGTGGACATGCGCCGGGTGGAGGATGTCGAAAAGGACCTTCATCGTTTAGTCGGTTGTGATCCGTTTCACGCAGCGACTACATTAACATGCTACGCGTGCATTATACCGGCCGCCGCCATCGGGTGCCACCGATGAGGTTGGATTCCTCAGTGAAAGCGAAGGAGCTCCGCAGGTGAAACAGCGACCCTCGAACTGGACGCATGGGCAAACTCGATGAGATGATGTCACCGATTTCGGTGCTCGGGGTTCTGCGCCTGGGCCGCGACAACGCCCAGGCTCATCTGACTCCGCTCGTCGCGTGCAACGAAGTACGCGAGCTGCGTGTCCTCCGAGAGGAAGAACTCGAACTGGCGTCAGCGAAGGTGGTCTGGCATGTTCCGCGTCGTCGGGGTCGGTTCCCCCCACTGCTCCGCCTGTTCCGATCGGGTTTGACCGTATGCCGGACGGGGAGGGTCGATGTGGTGATCGGCTTCTACCTCGTCCCCTATGGCCTACTGGCCTGGCTGATCGCGAAACTCACACGGAAGCCGGTCGTCCTCAGCTTGCTGGGTACCGATTTCAACGTCCACTGTCACGCCTGGTACGCTTCTATCCTACGGGGTGTCCTGAGACATAGCGACTTCGTTACGGTGACCGGGCGGGCGATGCTCGAGGCGGTGGCGGCGTGGGGAGTATCACCGGATCGACTGCGGATCCTGCCGCACGCGATCGATGTAGAGCGGTTTCGCTCCACGACGTCGCCGCGAGATCGCAGCCTGGATCTCCTCTATGTCGGGCGCCTGCTGAGAGCGAAGCGCGTGGATCAGGTATTGAGGATAACTGCTGAGGTCCGCGAGCGAATCCCGACCGCTCGCCTGGCCATTGTCGGCGAAGGGCCCGAGCGGGAGAGGCTCGAGGCTCGGGCGCGAGAGCCTGGCATCGGGGGCTGTGTGGAATTCGCCGGCTACCGCGATGACGTGGAGCGATTCTATCGGGCCGCACGCATCTTTCTCCTCGCATCCGAGCGCGAAGGCTTGCCGCTGGTGCTCGTCGAAGCCATGTGTTGCGGCTGCGTACCGATCTCGACTCGCTGTGGTACGATC
>JBDHHL010000434.1:0-4204 GCA_039589375.1 Gemmatimonadota bacterium
ACCCGTCACGTCCCAGACCGGCCTCACGATGTTATTATAGAGTAAGGTGAAGATGCCGACTCAGACAGGCTGTCATTCCCGGCGATAGTGGCCTCAGATGTCTATCCAATGCTCCAAGTGCAAGTGCTTCGCCTGCCGCCGAGGCCGAACGGACGCGGCGCCCGACGATTGCCCGATGGAGGGTGACTTCCCCTCCTTTGATGATCTCTATTCTGAAACCGAAAGCCGACGGATGGCCTTTCAGTCGGCCCTGGTGGAAGGGCTGGGCTACGGCCGCTGGACTCGGCTGCGTGAGGTCGCAGAGTTCGCGGAACGAATGGGAGTCAGGCGTCTGGGTTTGGCGCACTGTCCGGACATGACCCGGGAAGCTGTGCTCGCGGCCACGTACCTGAGAAGCCACCTCATCGACGTACGCCTCCCCCCCGAGAAACACGACTGTGACCCGCTCGCACAAGCGAAGCTGTTCGGCCGCATCAAGACGCAACTCAATGTCATCGCCGGCATGTGCGTAGGCCACGAGGCCATCTTCACTCGCAGTTCGCGAGCCCCGGTGACGTCTCTGGTTGCCCGAGACGAGCGCTTTTGCCACAACCCCGCCGCAGCCCTCTACACCGCCGACACCTACGCCCGAGACTCTCTCTTCGGTCAGAGTAAGAGCCGTGACACCGTTGATTTTCGCGGCTGGCAGATCGATACGTTGATCGAGGTTGCCGATGAGCTGTTGCCGGAGAAGCATGGCCGCTGGAGTCGGGTGAACGAGACGATGCAGTTCGCACACCGCCTGGGCGTCAAGCACATCGGGCTGAGCTTCTGCGTCGGATTCCGAAACGAGGCGAAGACTCTCACCAGAGTCCTGGAGGCAAACGGCTTCCGCGTAACGTCCGTCTGCTGCAAGAGTGGAGCGGTACCCAAGGAACGGCTGGGTATCGAAGACTCCCAGAAGGTCAGGCCCGGTGAACCCGAGATGATCTGTAATCCGTTGGCTCAGGCGGAGCTATTGAACCGCGAGCGAGTCGAGCTCGCGCTGGTCCTTGGCCAGTGCGTGGGACACGACTCTGCCACGATAGGCCGACTCGACGCTCCGGCTGTGTCCGTTGTCGTCAAGGACCGAGTGCTGGCACACAATACCGTGGCCGCGCTCTACCGGCTGGAAGGCTAGAACCGACTCGCGAGATCGGTATGGACGCGCGTCACTATTCGTTCGATGCGGCTCTTCCGGACGGCGAAACCGTCCATATTCGGGCCATCCGCCCCGACGACAAGGGGGGACTGGTCGCCCTGTTCGAGCGGCTCAGCCCGCAGACGATCTACTACCGCTTCCTTGGTGCGAAAAAGCGCCTGAGCCGTGAGGAACTGGTCTACCTGACAGAACTAGATTTCCACCGCCAGGCCGCGCTGGTGGCCATTCTGGAAAGGGAAGACGCCGAGCGCATCGTAGGCGTCGGTCGATATGCGAGCGCGACCGAGGGGCCCGAGGACAGAGCCGAAGTGGCGGTCACGGTCGAGGACGCCGAGCAAAACCGCGGTATCGGGACGCTTCTGCTCGAGCATCTCGCCCTCGTTGCATACTCCGAGGGGATCCTCGCCTTCGAGGCTAATCTGCTCGCCGACAATCAGGCGACCATAGCCCTGTTCGAGGACTCCGGCCTGGTTCTGTACCGGACCGCCGACTCCGGAATCTGCCACCTCGTGATCTCGACCCGGGCCGGTGGCCCGCCAACACCGTCCCCCTGAGCCGCAGATTGCACGCCCCCGGCGTTCCGGCGCGCTGGGCCGACCTCTCGAGCCTAGCGGCCCGGTCCACGGGTCAGCAGGCCGCTACTGCGGCAGAATGCCAACGCGAATCCGCGAAGGGTGCTGCTGCGATCGGTAGACCCTCTGCGTCGCCCTGATGAAATCGGCTTCATCTGCCTCGAAGATGTTGTCCACGTACGTTTGCGGATTCCTGTCCACCAGCGGGAACCAGGTGCTCTGAATCTGAACCATGACTCGGTGGCCCCGCTGGAACGTGTGCAGCACATCCTGCAGCGGGAGGACGACGTGCGTCGGCTCGTTCGGCACGAACGGCTCCGGATGTTCGGGGCTGTTGCGGAAGCGCCCGCGGATGACTTCGCTGCGCACCATCATCTGGTAGCCGCCCATACGCATTCCGCGCGGCAAGTCCTCGGGGTCACTTACAGCACCCGGGAACACGTCGATCAACTTCACGATCCAGTCGGAGGCCGTCCCCGATGTCGACACCCAGAGATCGGCGACTACAGGTCCGGCAAACGTGATGTCCTCCTGGAGCACCTCGGTTTGGTAGGCGAGCACGTCCGGGCGTCGAGCGGCGAATCGCTGGTCGTCCGTCATGTACTCGCGTGTCATCGTGATCGCGATGTCCTGAGTGTACGGGACCGGCTTGGCAGGATCGCTCACGTACTCGTCCCACACCTCGCCCGTTCCACTGGGCGCTGAGAAGTCGAGCGCAAGCCCATCTCTAAGGTGCAGGCTGCGGTCATCCAGGCCCCCGGGCGGCCATTCGTCGAACGTGCGCCAGCGGTTCGCGCCTGTCTCGAACACGTACGCTTCGGGCAGGTCGAGCGAACCTTCACCCTTGAGAAAATGACTAAAGAACTGGAACTCCATATTCTCGCGGTAGAAGAGCGATGTCTGAGACCCGAAACGAACGTTGCCTAGCGCATCGCCGTCGCCCCGGGCCCACCCGCCGTGCCGCCAGGGCCCCATGACCAGGACGTTGAAGACGTCGGGGTTCCGCGCCTCGATCGAGCGGTAGATGTTCAGCGGTCCGTAGAGGTCTTCGGCGTCGAACCACCCACCCACGGTCATGACAGCCGGCGCGACGTTCTGAAGGTGCGGAACGATGTTCCGCGACTGCCAGAACTCGTCGTAGTTCGGGTGCCGGGCGGTCTCCGTCCAGAACCGGATCCGGTCGCCGAAGTGAAGCTCCTCGACGTTCTTCAGTGGCCCCAGATCCAGGTACCACCGGTAGCCGTCCGGCGAATCGAACTGGAATCTCGGGCCCCACTGGGTGGTCAGCTCCGGTCTGGCCTGGCCGAACACAGAGAGGAAACCGAAGGCGTGCGGCAGAAAGAATGCGCCGTGATGGTGAAAGTCGTCGTACCACCAGTCGGCGATCGGGGCTTGCGGCGAAACCGCTTTCAGCGCCGGGTGGGCGTCGATCATGCTCGCCGCCGCGTAAAAGCCCGGATAGGAGATCCCCCACATCCCGATGTTCCCGTTGTGGTTCGGGATATTCGCCAGAAGCCACTCGATGGTGTCGTAGGTGTCCGAACTCTCGTCGATATCCTGTTCCGACCGTTTGTCGGGAACGTGCGGTGTCATGTTGACGAACTCGCCTTCGGACATGAACCGACCGCGCACGTCCTGAAGGACGATGATGTAGCCGTCGCGGAGGATCGGGTCGCTCGGGCCCAACGAGTTGGGATACTCGCCTTCTCCATAGGGCCCCACGCTGTACGGCGTTCTGCGCATCAGCATCGGATAGCTGCGAGTCGTATCCTTCGGCATGTAAACCGCGGTGAACAGGGTCACGCCGTCGCGCATGGGAATGCGGTACTCGCGCTTCGCATAGTTGTCCCGGATGTACTGGGCGGTGTCGATCGCACCAAAGCTCGGGTCCGTACCCGCCTCACAACCGGCCAGCGCGAGCCCGGCGGACAGGAAGATCCACGCGGAGAGCCGAACTCGACCAGCAGCACACTTAGTCATCTGAGCCTCCAAAGGTTTCGCATCAGCCAGCCATCTGGACGCTGATCCGGGTCGCACGCGGAAGAACGGGCAATGTGCCCCCGGACGGGACGGCCGGGCAAGCGACCGACAACCGCTGGGCCTTGCGGCCTGGGCCCCGAATCCGGGCGACGGGGCGCTTCCAGAACCGCGCATCCCGGCGCAAATCGGTATAAATTCCATGTCGAGATGTTTGACCTTACCCTACTCACCGTAGGCCACCTGGTGTTGGGCCTCGGTTTGACGTTCGACGTACTGCTGACAAAGCACAGGCCCGTCTCGGCGGTGCTTTGGCTGGCGATCGTCTGGGCCGTCCCGTACGCAGGAGCCCTCGCCTATTTGAGCTTCGGAGTCGACCGTGTGCGGCGGGGCGCCTCTGCACGCGATGCGGCCAAAGCGGCGGTGGCGCGGCGCGCGGCGCTTCACCCCACATTCGAACGCCTCACGATCGACT
>JBDHHL010000435.1:0-4753 GCA_039589375.1 Gemmatimonadota bacterium
GCGGAACGGCAATCGGCCCAGAGGCGCCTCATGCTACTGGCGATCGTCGCGGTGATCGGGATCCTCTTCCTGCTCGAGACCTCGTACAATAGCTGGCGCTTGGCGATCCTCACGTTCGTGACGCTGCCATCGGCGCTCGTGGGCGGCATTCTGGCTGCCTACCTGGGGACGGGGATCATCTCGCTCGGCTCGCTCGTCGGCTTCCTGACGATCCTGGGGATCGCCGCGCGCAACGGCATCATGATGATCAACCACTTCCAGCACCTCGAGCGCTACGAAGGAGAGGTCTTTGGACCCGCGCTCGTGCTGCGCGGGGCGCAGGAACGTCTCGCGCCGATCTTGATGACGGCCCTAACGACCGGACTGGCCCTGGTGCCACTCGTGATCGCCGGCAACATCCCCGGCCACGAGATCGAGCACCCGCTGGCCATCGTCGTGCTGGGCGGCCTGGTGACGTCGACACTGCTCAACCTGTTCGTAGTTCCCAGCTTGTACCTGCGCTTCGCCAAGAGCGCCGTAGCCGAAGGCGCCAGCGTGCAGAGTGCTTAGAGCGTAGAGGCGACACGGTCTCCGGCGGCAGTGTCGGGTCTGCCACCGCCGTCGGCGATGGGACACGCGAGTCGCCTCTTCGTCCATAGTAGAAGTCCAGGAAGACGAAATTGCGCGAGTCCGAGGCCGCTAATGGCCCGTGGCTCGCCGGGCAATCTTCAAGACCGCCGCCGGGGTTGGCCTGGGCTGATGTTCTGGCTGCGGTAGCATCTTCTCGGCAGCTCAAGCCCTTGGCGCTGCCTAGTCCGGTCTGCCGGACCGACGGGCAGGGCCACAGGGGCCGGTCGGCGCCGCCAGAGCCTCTGCCGATCAACCACGCGGTTTCTGAGGCCAGGGTTATCAGCTTCGCAGCCGCTATCGCAAAATGCGCGGAGTAGATGACCGCCGTGAGATATCGCGACGCGCATGCCGAGAGGAGAGAGTGTACCAAATGAAACAACTGATCACGCGGACAGCCTGCATGCTCCTGCTAGCTACAATGGCTCTCGCCTCGCGAGCGCACGGTCAGGACGATACCCTGCCGCGGTTCGGCTTCTACGGGGATGGTCGGCTGCGGTACGAGAACACGAGCAAGGATCCCCTAACATCGAACATGGTGCGAAACCGTGGGGTGTTCCGCGTCCGAGTCGGCGCAACCGTGACATTCAACGAGTATATCAGCGCCGGAGCGCGGATTACAACGGGTGACGGTGAAGACCCGAACTCCACCGACGTCACGCTGGGCAACTTCTTGGATGATTTCGATGTATCGCTGGATAAGGCGTTTCTTCAATTCGCCCACCGAGACGTCGTGCTTACCGGTGGCAAGTTCGCTAACCCCTTCTTGAGGGCAACCGAGGTCATCTGGGACGGCGACGTGAACCCTCAGGGCTTGGCGGGGAGCTACACCGTCTCCGGAGCCGGATCGTTCACGCCAAAGCTCAGCGGCATGTATTTCATCGTTGATCATCAGGCGGCGGGACCCGACAGCTACATGGGGGGTGGCCAGGTGGAGCTATCCTTCCCAGCCGGCGAAGATCTGAGCTTCTCGCTGGCAGGCGGCTACTATGATTATACCATTCGCAGCCTAGCCCACGCGGGTCCCGGTGATATCCGCAGCAACTACCTGGCACCTGGCGATACACTCTATCTCTCGGACTTCGACCTGCTGGATGCAACGGCGATCGTCACATCCAACGGGTTCGGTGAGCGCTACCCCGTCCGGTTGTTCGGCAACTACGTGAAGAACCTCGGAGCCGAAGTCGAGGAGGATCAGGGCCTGGCAGCGGGCATCTTCGTCGGCAAGGTGGCGACCGCGGGTGACCGGCGAGTGCATTACTCGTATTCCGAGGCGGAAACCGATGCCGTCCTGGCCGCATTCTCCCACGACAACACGACGCTGGCGACGAACTATGTGCTGCATACCGTAGCCGTCGATTACGTGCCCTTGCGGAACACCGCCCTGAATCTGACCTGGTATGTGTATCGCAGGAAGCTAACCGAAGCGGAGCCGAATGATTACATTTCGCGTCTCCGCCTCAACCTATGGGTCTTTTTCTAGTCGTGAGGCGTCGGATGGAGAAAACCGGAAGGTCGATCGCCAAGGCCAAGGCCAGGATCTCATTTGGCGCCGGCACCAAGGTCATCCTCGCCTGCGCCGGCCTCGCAACCCTTGTCGCTTCAGCACCGATGCAAGGGCCGACGCCTGCGGGCTCGGGGTCGGCGTTTGTCTCTGGGCCCGGCGTCGCGCCATCGCAGGGCGCCGCCGCCGATGTCATCGTGTACGCGTCGGATCTGCCGCGGGGCACCCTCTCCGAGTTCAGCTTCTGGGACGACCCGGCCTCGCCCGGAGGCAGGATGGTCGGCACGCCCAACACCGGAGACGAGCTGGACCCGCCACCGGAGAACGACCCGCATGTGACATTCCAGGTGGAAGTGCAGCGGGGCGTCCCCTACCGTTGCTGGATTCACATGAAGGTCGGAGAACCCAAGGGGAAATCGACGGCGAACATGTTCTGGGTGCAGTTCTCCGATGCGGTCGATGAGGCGAACAAGGAAGTACTCAAGCCACGCACCTCGAGCTACTTGACCGCGCAAGGCCCGACCCGGTTAGGTTGGGCGTGGGTAGCATGCGACCTGGAGGGCGCCGGCCCGTCGGAGTCGCTGGTCCGTTTCGGTAAGAGCGGCGAGGTGACCGTCCGCATGCAGGCGGGCCAGGAAGGAGTCGGGTTCGACCAGTTCCTGCTGAGCCCCGAGCGTTTCCTCGAGCAGTCGCCCACCGAAGCGGTCGTGCGCAAGCAATAGCGTAGGTAGGCAAGTAGTTCGATAACGAATTCGGAGGACGAGCATGATCGATGCCCCCGCCGATTGGGCAGCAGTGATTTTCCGAGCAGCGATGACCGCCGTCGTCGCTTTTGTAGTACTGCAGGCGAAGGAATTCCTCGACGCCGGCAGGTTCGATACGCCGGGTACCGGGGCCGATGCCGTCATGATCGGAATCGGCATGCTGATCCTGGCCTCGATCCTCAAGCTAGCGACGCGAAAGGCCTAGTGCTGGACCACACCGATAGTGACAGGTTGGCCCCTTTGAATATCGAACGCCGAATATCGACTAGCCAATGATGAAGAACCGTTCTTGGAAATTCGACATTCGATGGTCATTATTGGCAATTCAAAGCCTGTATATTGTCTGCGGCTGTCAGGGCCAAGCATCGCGGGACATCGAACAGTCGCCCACGGCCGTCCCCTTCGAGGTGGCAAGCGTGCACTTCGAGCAGAACGCCACGGACGGGGACGTGGAGGTCGTCTTCCAGGTCAAAGGCGGCGACGAAGGATTGGTGAGCCTCACGGTGACGGCTCCGAATGGCCGAACCGTCGTCGATTTCACGGCTCCCGATGCGTCGACGCTCGGTATGCGGCAGTTCCGCTTCGAGTCTCCGGAGCCGCAGGACACGGCGAGCCTGGCCGCAGCGTACCCCGAGGGCGTCTACGTCTTCTCGGGCGCTACCGCTTCCGGCGCGCGGCTGCGCGGACAGTCCACGCTGAGCCACCGCTTGCCGCCGCCCACGTCCTTCCTGCGACCCGGGACCGATGCCCGAGGCGTCGCTATCAGTGGCCTGGAGATCGCTTGGGCCCCGGTCGAGGATCTCGCGGCCTACATCGTCTACGTCGAACAGGATGAGCTGAACCTCAACCTCACGGCGCGATTGCCCGGGACCGTGACGACGTTCGTCGTGCCCGACGGCTTTCTGTTCCCCGGGACGACGTACCAGCTGGGCATCGGCACCGTGACGGACGAGGGCAACACGTCGTTCGTGGAAACCGAGATGACGACCGCCGCGTCGCAGAGTGAATGATGAACTCGGTCAGCATTTCAGGAAGAGCAACTGTGGCTGCGCGCAAGAGACTGCGAGAGGCAGCGCGCGCGCTGGTCGCTGCATCGATCGCCGCTCTGCTCCTCTCCGCCGCATGCGCCGGCGAGGTGCCGACCGGCGCGGGTCCCGGCGAAGAAGAGTGGATCGGCCCGGGCGACGGTGACAGCACAGTAGCCAACCTCAAGGTGGCCTTCATCGGCGATCAGGGCCGCGGGTCGGATGCCCTAGCCGTCCTCCAGCTGATCAAGGACGAGGACGCCCATATGGTGCTCCATCAGGGGGATTTCGACTACGACGACGATCCGACCCGCTGGGACGACAACATCACGAGCGTGCTGGGCGCCGATTTCCCCTACTTCGCCTCGGTCGGGAACCACGACGAGGACGCGTTCTACGGCGCGGGGGGATATCACGAGAAGCTGGCGCAGCGGCTGAGCCGCGTCGCGGGTGCGACCTGCACGGGCGAGCTGGCGGTGAACGGCGCCTGCGAGTACAAGGGGCTGTTCTTCATCCTCTCGGGTGCCGGCACGCTGGGCAGCGGGCACGAGGCCTACATCCGCCAAGAGCTGGCGTCAGACACCTCGATCTGGCGGGTCTGCTCGTGGCACAAAAACCAGCGCGCGATGCAGGTGGGTGGCAAGGGCAGCGAGGTGGGCTGGGGCCCCTACGAGGCCTGCCTCGAGCTGGGCGCGATCATCGCCACGGCGCACGAGCACTCATACCACCGCACGAAGACGCTCGTCAGCACGGAAAACCAGACCGTGCACCCGGACTGGCCGGACCCAACGAATCTTCTTGTCGCGCCGGGCGCGACCTTCGTCTTCGTCTCCGGACTGGGCGGCAAGAGCATT
>JBDHHL010000436.1:0-4192 GCA_039589375.1 Gemmatimonadota bacterium
CGGTTTTCGCCCAATCCGTGCCCGGTACCCTGCCAGCCGTCGTCGATCTGGACGTAGCGAGCGCCGTAGGGGGCCAGCTTCTCGGCGACCCAGCCGGCGTTGGCCAGGATCTCGGCGGCGTCGATCTCCTGGTAGTAGTAGTACCACGAGCACCAGCCGGATGGCGGCAGCGGGAAGACCGACTTGTCGAGCGGCTCGAAGTAGGGGATCTCGAGGTGCCGCTTGTAGTAGTCCTCGATGACCCGCCCCTCTGATGTCGCCACCCTGTCGAGCGCGGGATCAAACGTCCCGTCGGCCAGCGGAGTAGTGACTTCGCCGAGGGTCGTGACGAACAGCTCGTCCCGGCCGTCGGGCCTCAAGCGCACGGGGATGGGCCGCGGCCAGGCGGTGATCTGTCCGGCCGTTGGCGCGCCAGGTGCACCGGACTGGCGTTCCATTGCCGAGCCTCCGGTCAGTATCGGTACCGCCGCCGCTGCGATGGCTACGGCGGCGATCGTCATGTATCTCATTCTACGCGTGGCCCAACCGTCCACAGTTCCGACTCCCGATCCAATGGTCGAGGCGCTCTACGTTCTCTATTCCCGTATGACTGAACAACGAAGCTAGCGCGGGTGTGCCTGCGTGGCGAGGCGGACTATGGACTGTGTTCTGGTGCGAGGAGCGGTCAGTTGGGCTCGCCCTGGCGAAGGTCACGCTGCGGTCCCAGACCGCCGTGGTAGGTCTCCCAAGCCGCCTTGATCTCGAGCAGCAGCTTGCCCTCGTCACCTTTGAACTTCCCGTCCGCGCCGGCGATGCTGACCAGGTCGTCCAGCGCGGCTACGCGGCTCGCGGGCTCGATCGCGTCGGCGACGACCAGAATCGAGGCCGGGAGGTTGTCCCCGTTCTCCTGTACCTTGTCTCTGCCCAAGGTGGAGACGGCCGTCATCACGATCTCCATCAGCTCGCCGGCATCGATGTCGGTGTTCCATTGGTGGAGCTTGCCGCTGAGAACCTCGAGCTCGTCGCTCGAGATCGAGCCGTCGCTGGAAGCGATGGCGGCATAGACGTACGCCAGGTGATGAAGCGGGGTCCAGTCTTCGCGGTTAGCCATAGTCGTCGGGCCGGAATATGACACCGTCCCCCGGGAGGGTCAACGCCGCCCAGCGATCACGTGGTCGGGCCGGCGTGCGAAGCGTTCGTCCGGTCGGTAGACGTTCCTACTGAAACCGAAGGATGGCGAGCCCTGCACTAACCGCCGTGGTCAGCTCCAGCTGTAGAGGGCTTGTATCCCCTGCTGCGTCCAGCTCGACGTAGTACCCGCTCGACCCCGTGATGAACTGCGTGATCGAACTGGAGCGGAACGTCGCGAACGTCTCCTGCAGCGGCTGCAGTATGTACTCCGGCTCGCCGCCCCCTGGCGGATCCTGCCTGAGAATGCTACGCAACTGCCACTTCGGTACCTGGTACCGCTGGGCGATGCCCGGTATGTCAAGGTCGTCGGCCCAGGTCGCCACCATGTAATCGGCGAAGAGCCGGAAGAACGACTCGCCGGTCTGAGCCTCCACGTTGGCGACGCCGTTCGCGCTGGCCTGGGTCAGGTCGCGGAAGATGAAATCGCCATACTGATCCGCCATCCAGCGCAGGAACAGCCACCACGTACCGCGCTCACCGAGGCTGCCATTACCCGAGGTCGCCGTGAGCGAGAAAGATTCGGGATCTTCAAGGTAGCGCGCCGTCCGGCCGAAGTTCGCCAGGTAGAGATCGTCCGCCAGATCGGGGTCGTCCGCGTCCACGGCGTCGCCGGCCAACTCTTCCGCCATATGCGCCATGCCCTCGCTCAACCACAGCGTCTCGAGTGTGGCCGGCGTCGTCTCGAAGACCTTGTAGCGGAAGTTGATCATGTGCTGCGTCTCGTGGGCCATGACGCCCGGCAACAGCTCGAGCACGCGCTCGCGTGTCCGTGGGTCGCTGAAATCGCCGCCGGGGTCGGGAACGAGACCGTAGAACAGCTCGGAGCCGTTCGAGAACGCGCACTCGGGGCAGCCCGGCGCGTTCGGAGCAAAGAGGTCCAGGCCGAAGAAGAAGCCGACGATGACGCCACCCGCACCGCGGTCGGTCAGGCCGTTCACCGTCGGCGTCAGCGTCACGACGACCTTGTCGTTGTTGTCGACGTCGGAGGGCTCGCCGAAGTAGTCGAGGTCCACGGGGTAGAGATAGAGATCATACAGCCTACCAAGGGCGTCGATGTCTGCCTGGGTCAGCCCCGGTTGCGGTGAAGCGTTGTCGACGTACAGGAGCGAGTTCGCTCCTGCGAATTTCAGTGTCGCCTGGATGCGATCGAACTCGTCCTCCGTCAACTGGCCGTCGGCCGTCGCGTCTACGTCGTTCAGCACCCAGAAATGACGCGTGTCGCCTACCGAAGGACCGGCGAAGAGTTGGGCGTCAGCAGGCGGTTGGGCGGGGGGCAGTCCGCGCAGGGCCAGTTGCCGCTCGAAAGCGCGGAGCCTGCTGTGAAAGCTGACAAGGCCCGCAGACGGCTGAGCGCCAGCCGCGGTGATAGCCACACTCTGCCCGCCGAGCGTGACCTGGAACCGCTGGTTCACCTCGAACTCGGCGCTCATGGGGATGAGCAAGTATTTCGCGTTACCGCTGCCGGCAGGTAGGAGGGCGCACTGAACATCAGTTGTGCCCTCGATCACGAGGACCTGTCCTACCTGGAAGGGATCGGCCGGGACCGATACGGTGAGATTCTCCGGACTCGTCGTAATCCCATCGACCCGCACCCGCACCTCGACGGGCACCGTAGTGGAGCTGCAGACCCCGACGGGCGCCAGTACCTCGGCCTTGAGCACGGCTGGGCTGCCGTCTACCCGATCGACGACGTTCCCCGCCACACCGTCGAACAGGACTTCCGCCACCGCCGCTTGCGGCAGATCATCCACAGTCACGTCTACGACATCGCCGGGATCAGCGCTGGCCGGAGATACGGCAACGATGGTAGGCGCGGGCAGAACGATCAGCGCCGCGAAGCGAGCGGGTTCCAGCCCCACCACCTGAGCTTCAGCCGTGACCTGACCGGTCGCGTTGCCGAGAGCGATGCGAGTCGAGGCCTCTCCGGACGGGTCCGTTGCCGAGGAAGTCCGCGTCGGCTCGCCACTACCGCTCACCACGCGCCATGTCACCGGCACCCCTTCCTTGGCGGTGCCGGACGTAATACGCCGGATCTTCGCCACCAACGGTTCGGCCAGTACTGTGCCGGCGAAACCGCTCTGGCCGCCGCCTGACACCACAATCAGCTCGTAGACGTCGGGATCGAGGATGACGACGGTTATCTCCGCAGCACCGGTCTTACCTTCGGAGCGCGCTGTGATTATCGCCGAGCCCACATCTAAAGCGGTCACACGGCCAGCAGTGTCGACGTCGGCCGCCGTCGGGTTGGAACTCGACCAGGTGATGGGTCGATCGGTGAGGACGTTGGCCTCGGCGTCTCTGGTCGTCGCCGTCAGAGATGTGGAGCCGCCGATCGCGATCGTGTCTGCGGTCGGGGCAACGGTCACCGTAGCAACGGGTCGCGACTCAGGCTCCGTGGGTGAGTCGTCCCCTCCGCACGCAGCGGTTAACAGCACGAGCGCAACAACTGCGGCGGTCGACCGAACGTCCGGCGCAGCGAATCGGCCACGCTCGTGCGGCAGCCCGGGGGATGATTGGGGTCGAGTCCAGAGGACCAACATGAAGCCTCGCGACGGAAGTGAGGTTTGGCTTCGGGGTGGTTCAAAGAAACAACAATAAAATATAGACTCTTAACGAGCACGCCCGAAAGAGTTTCGTTGCCAGGGCTTTGCGAGTTGACGAACGTACGATTATCATTATCAAGTACAGAAAGAATACCGGAGCGATCGAGGGGGAGATGGCGAAGACAATACTGGCCGCTCTTGCGGCTCTGATGCTGGTCGCGACGCCGGCCGTTGCACAGGATCCGGCGGCCGAACCGCTCGAGTTGGGCGCGGTCGCGCCCGATTTCTCGCTGCCGGGTGCCACGAGCGAAGGAGTCCTGGAGGCGCCGCTGCGACTGAGCGACTTAAAGGGCAAGACCGTGGTGCTCGCGTTCTTCTACAAGGTCAGGACCGGTGGTTGAACGGTTCAGATGCATGCGTACCGTGATCAGTACGCACAGCTGTTCAACGGCGGTGAGGACGTGGTCCTGATCGCGATC
>JBDHHL010000437.1:0-5468 GCA_039589375.1 Gemmatimonadota bacterium
ATAGCGCCAATGAGGATCTCTAGCATAGGCTCTTCGGTCTTTTGGAAGGGAAGCGCGCACGCTTTTTCGTACGGCTCACCTGTTTGCGAGGACCGTGCCACTGACCGCCCCCGAAAACCGGTAGCCGGTAAGGGGATTCTCGGCAAGGTGGCGGGACGGTCTGGCCCGCATGTAAGGCCCGAGTTGTCTGAGTGGGGCGTAGTGCCCCAACTCTCCATCGCCATCCCCATCCGATGACGATGGGATGAAGGTGAGGAATGAAGATGAAGATGAAGATGCAATGGTCCGCGTTGCATCAATCGGTACGGGCATCGGAAAGGAGGGAGAAGAGGTTGACATATAGCCATACTAATCATATGGTTACCCATATGAAGACCACGCTCAACATACCCGATGTTCTCATGGCTCGGCTCAAACGCGAGGCCGCCCGGCAGGGCTGTACGATGTCCGAGCTGGTGGAGACCGCGCTTCGGATGCTGTTCGAAGCCCAGAAAGAGCAACCCGAGCTACCACCACTACCTACATTCCGCAGTGGCGGGCACCTTGTGGATATTGCTGACCGTGATGCTCTCTACCAAGCCATGGAGGGGCGATAGTGTTCCTCGTCGACACGAACGTCCTCGTCTACGTTGCGGACCAGGACTCGCCGTTCCACGTGCAATGCCGTGAGGCGCTGGACGCGTGGCGTGGCCAGGCTTCAGCTTGGTACGTCACTTGGCCGATCTTGTATGAGTTCCTGCGCGTGGCCACGCATCCACGCATCATGCGAGAGCCTTGGTCAGCAGGCGACGCCTGGCGATTTGTCGATTCCATTCTCGCTGCACCGGGGCTCGGTGTCCTGAGTGCCACCGACCGTCACGAGGCAGTTCTGGCAAAAGTGATCGAGGAAATTCCACATCTAAGTGGCAACCTCATGCATGACGTGCACACCGCGGTCCTGATGCGCGAACACGGCATCTCGAAGATCTACACGAGGGACACCGACTTCCACCGCTTCCCGTTTCTTCAGCCCATCGATCCCTTGACCTAACTCTAACAAAGGCCGGGTGGACCCCTGCGACCACCAGGTCTCCAGCCAACAGCTCGCCGGGCAGCAGTGGCAACGCTCGCGCGGCCGTGTCAAGACGGTATCTTACTTGGCACGCGGTGCAGGGAAGCGGGACGAAAGTCCGGCCCAGCAAGACGGAGGATGAAATGGCACGAGTACGCGGTGGCTTCATCGTGGTGACCCTATCGGTCGTGATCACTGTGCTTGGGTTCGCAGTAGCACCCCAGGGCGGCCTCGCTCAGAGCGCGACGCAACCGGTCATAATCGGCGAGTCTCTAGAAATCCACTCGAGCGTGCTGGGTGAAGATCGCCCGCTGCTGGTGTACACGCCGACTGGGTACGATGGGTCCGGTGCGATCTATCCAGTGATGTATCTGCTGGATGGAGATGGCCACTTCCATCACACGACGGGCATCATCGAATTTCTTTCAAACAACGGTCACATCTCGCAGATGATCGTGATCGCGGTCCCCAACACCGACCGTACCCGCGACCTGACGCCGGTGACGACGACGGACACGGCGAACGCGTTCCCCACGGCGGGGGGCGCCGAGAACTTCTTGAGCTTCCTCGCCGACGAGCTGATGCCTTACGTGAACGAGAAATACCGCACGGCCCCTTACAGCGTTCTCGTCGGGCACTCGTTCGGTGGCCTGTTCGCTGTTTACGCGCTGCTGGCCAGCCCCGACGCCTTCGACGCGTACGTGTCGATCAGCCCGAGCCTCTGGTGGAACGACGGCGCGCTGATCTCCCACGCCGAAACGTTCTTCGCCAAGCACGATGACGCCGACGCTTTCCTCTACATGACTATGGGAAACGAGGGTGGGGCTATGCTCGCCGGCGCCTGGGAGTTGGCCGCCGTGTTGGAAGAAAGCGCTCCGGAGTCGTTCGAGTGGGAATTCGCGCTGATGGAGGAAGAGACGCACGGCTCGATCCCTCACCGGACGACCTATCAGGCTTTGGAACGCCTCTACGATGGTTGGCGCATTCCCGACTTCGGTCGCCTGGCTGAAGAAGGTGGGCTGGATGCGTTCGACGCCCACTACGCCGGACTCTCGCGAAAGTACGGTTACGAGATCATAACGCCCGAGGGCATCGTGAACCGCCTTGGCTACTGGTATCTGGGCCAGGAGCAGGCGCAGGAGGCGATCGCGACCTTCAAGCGGAACGTCGAGGTCTACCCCGGCTCGGCCAACGTCTATGACAGCCTCGGCGACGGGTACGACGCGGCGGGCGAACTGGAGCTGGCGGAGCGGAACTACGCCAAGGCGGTGGAACTGGCCGAAGCGGCCAACCACCCCAACCTCGGCGTGTACCGGGCCAATCTGGAGCGGATCCGCGAGGCGATCAGCTTGAAATAGGAAATAGAGACTTCGAGCGCCGGTTTCCGAAAGACCGTCTCGACTCCCCGCCAATGGCAAGGGCCCGGCCTACTCCTGTCGGCCGGGCTGTTTCCGTTCTCCAGCATGCACACCAACTCCTTGATACACAGATGAAGCGGCCTACAGAGATTGACGAGAGCCGTACTTGGGAGGGACATTGTCGACATGACTAGTTGTGACTATGTTATGACTATGACACAGGTCAGAATCGCCGAACTAAAGGCCCGTCTGAGCGAGTACCTGCGCAGCGTTCGACGCGGGCGGTCGATCACGGTCCTCGACCGGGACACACCCATCGCCCGGCTGGTCCCTTACGTTGAGGGTGACGTTCTGCGAGTACGCGAGTCGAAGGGCCGAGCAGGCTCTATTCATAAGGTCGAGTTGCCGCCGCCGCTTCCGATCGATCTCGATGTCGTGGATCTTCTCCTAGAGGAGAGGCAGGGTGACCGGTGATCGCCTATCTGGATTCCTCGGTCTTGCTTCGTGCCGTGCTCGGGCAGCCAAACAAGCTCGAAGAGTGGTCGAAGATCGAGATTGCAGTCGCGAGCGCGCTTGTCGAAGTCGAATGTCTGCGGACGCTGGACCGTCTCAGGCTTCGAGTCACCCTGTCCGATCAAGATCTGGCCGACCGACGGGAGGCGGTCTACCGGTTGATGGATGAGATAGACTTGGTGGAGCCGGTAGGCGCACTCCTGAAGCGCGCGGCCCAACCACTGTCGACTCCGCTTGGTACGCTCGACGCGATTCATCTTTCCACGGCGTTGCTCTGGCAGGAGCTGCGCGGCGAGGACCTGGTCATGGCGACCCACGACCAGGCACTCGCGACCGCGGCTCGCGCGTCCGGTCTGCGAGTCACTGGCGTTTGAGACCGGCATGATAGGGAAGGGTGGAACGAACGACGCGTCCCACATATCTTTCCGCCGCTCAGGCAGCACGACGGGGCGTGGCGCAGTTCGGTAGCGCGCCTGCTTTGGGAGCAGGAGGTCGCCGGTTCGAATCCGGCCGCCCCGATTCTTCAACCCCTTGCACTACCAGCCTTTACGCCAGTCGACTTCAGGCCATTCCTCGGGGCGTTTGGAGTAAAAATGGAGTAAAATCAGCGCGCCATCAGCTTCGGCGCGTCCAGGACCACCGAAGTGAGCGTTGCTTCGTCCGCTTGCTGATAGGACTTCAGCAACGTCGTCTCATCTCTCCAACCACCCGCCTGGGCCACGTCCTTCAACGACATCCCTTTGCGCTCCGTCGCCCACTTGCGACGCCACGCGTGCCACAATCCGCCCGGCGGTGATTGTAGCTCGGCCTGCTCGTACGCCTTCCTGAGTCGATGGTCCATCGTCGAACGGTCGACGGGCTGTGATGTCAGCCGGGAAGGGAAGAGCCACTCCGTACCATCGGGCAGCTGCTTCACATGGTCCCGTAGCACTCGACGCGCGTAGTCCGTGAGCGGCACCCATGCCTCATGACCCGTCTTGTCGAACGCAGCGTCGAACCGGACCCAGCCGTGTGGTATCCGGTCCAGGTCGACGTCCTCTCGCCTCAGGTGCAGAATCGAAGAGAGACGCCTGCCCGTTGACTCCGCGAGCGTCAGGGCCAACGGAAGCCGCCAGTCAACCTCTCCAGCGACCTCCATGAGCTTCACGTACCGGTCGTAGGTCTCGACCGGGCGCTTCGGGTTCTTCTCCCTCGGGAACTTCACCCCGTACAGCGGGCTCCGATCGAGCAGTGGCTGACCCTGGCCATTTCGCTGTCGCTTCCCACTCACCTCGCCGCGGACGCGGGCCTGACGGTAACGCTCAACATCCTCCGGCGTCAGCGTGGCAATGTCGCGGTCTTTTCCCAGAAAGCCCATCACCCGCTGCAGCCGTGCCTTGTCTTCACGTTGCGTCCGATCCTTCTTAGCCCCGAACGCGGCGCTCTCCACGTACATGTCAAACAGCGTTGCGAGCGTGAGCTTCCCGCTCTTCTCCGATACCACGCGCGCCAGAATTAGGTGGGCATCGGTCTGCGCCCGCTTCCTGTCCTTGTGCCGGAGACTCTTCTGCGCCTTGATCCTGCGACCGTTGGCCCAGACCTCTCGATAGAGGTTCCCGCCCGGTTCGCGCTCGAAGAGCACGACACGAAGACCTAGATCACCCAACGACTTCCGCCAGAGCTTCATGCGACACCTCTCAACGCTCGGGCGATGTCTCGGGCGTCCTCTGATGCGTCGTAATCTAGGTGCTCAGTGGACGAGGAGCCATCCTCGCTTCGTTTCCTGGGCAAGTCGCCACGCCTAACCTTCAACCGGCCCCTACCGCCGTTGCGCTCGAAGGGAAGAGCACCCTCGCGCGCGAGGCGTCGCAGGTGCTCCTCGGTGTAGCCAGATTCCTCTGCGGCTTGGCGGATCGTCAGCAGCTCGGACTCTGACCTGGTGAGCTCAGCGTCGAGCTCCCTCGCGGCCTGCTCGAGCGCGGCGGCTTGGCCGTGCGCCTCCAGAGTGCGCAAGCGTTGAGCTTCTTCTTTCCACCTTTCAGTTAGGGTTCTGAGATTCTGTAAGACGTTCATTTGAACATGAAACCTCCAATCTCCTCGGACTTGTTGAGCACGGGGTTCCTCTCGACCGCACCAGCCGAGGAGTCAGGTGCGGTATGTTGTGTGGAGCAGGGGGCCACCTCCGCGGGGCCCCTGCCTGGAGTCCGTGCGTTCAAGTCTTCTGATTCTCTCGTTATCCACCGCGGCGCCGATCGCCCGGCGGGCTCTCGCTCGGGCGCTTTGGGCAGTGTCAGCGGGTATAGCCGATTTGACCCGGCCGGAGACCTCGTGTGATCACTCAAGAGCGATTACGTTCATGAAGTCCCTCGAGATTCCACTGCGCCGCTGGTCTACTCGCTCTCCCTCAGGCGAAAACGATCACTCCCCAAGTATTCGAGGGTTCCACACTGAAGCAGTTTGTCCAGAACGGGCTTGACACCGTACCAGTCGTCGTCCGTCGCTTCGCGCCCCGTTGCATACTCGACCTCGGTCTTAATAGTGAGAAGATGGAACGTATCGTCGCTGCT
>JBDHHL010000438.1:0-4176 GCA_039589375.1 Gemmatimonadota bacterium
CCTATCGGCCGACCCGTGGCTCATCGATTGGCTGGGAAGACGATTCGGGGACGACTACCGCTGGTCAGCCAGCAAGCTGGAGAACTACGGTGCCTGCCCGTTTGTCTTCTTGCTGAGCAGCGTGTTGCGGTTGGACGAGCGCGATGAGGCGGAGGAGGAGACGACGCGCCTGATATACGGCCAGACGTGAGTACCCTCGGGCACTTGGCGTTTGCAGCGTGTCCCGGACTTCGTCTTGCCATGGCATCTATCCACGTTTCCGCCTCCTGTTCTCTCATCCTACGGATCCCGGGCCGGTTCAGATTCATGTGAGGGAAGATCGGAATCTTGCGCGGACTGTTCAGTAAGTTGCATAATCGTGTCGACTTCAGCGATGGTCCATTCAGAGGGAGGGGAAGAGCATGGCGAAGCAGACGACTTACGTGATCCGGGCCAGTGCGGACGGGTGGGTGGTCCAGAAGGAAGGCAAGAAGTCGCCGGAGAGTACGCACAGGAAGAAGGAAGTAGCGGTCAAGAAAGGTCGATCGCTGGCAAGGCGCGCGAAGGGCGTGCTGAAGATCAAGGCGAAGAACGGAAAGATTCAGGCGAAGCGGAACTACGCCTAGCTCCGGCTCGCACTACGCAGTGTCCACCTACCGAGCGGTAGGCGGCACCCAGTCCGGGGTATACGGCTGCCGGCGCTATGGTAATGAGTTCAAGCTCAGCGCAGTGCCGTCGCGCCGCACGTCGGCCACGCCTTGGAAACCGGGTCCTGCCTGCCGCTTGAGAACCGCCTGCACACACCCCAGGTAATACGCGAACGGTTCCAACGGACTGAGCTTGTAGCCCAGGCTGCTAAGGTAGTTCGTAACGTCCAGGTCGAAGCGGCTCGCTTCCAGACTCAGCTTCCCACCGATAGAGCAGTGGAATCGCGGCTCCATCATCGCGGCCTCTAAAGAATCCGATCCATCGATCACGCGAACCAGGAACTGTGCCAGGGTGGAGAGAATGCGCTGACTGCCCGGACTCCCGAGGGCGAGCCAGGTCTCCTTTTGCCGGAAGACGATGGTCGGCGCGGTCGAAGACCAGGGTGTGGCGTTGGGCCGCAGGTAGTAAGGGTGTGCCGGGTTGTCAAACTCCAAGGAACTCATGTAGTTGTTGTAGAGAAACCCGAGCCCATCGGCTGCCACCTTCGCGCCGTAGGTCATCTCGATCGACTGGGTCATCGCCACCGCATTACCCTCCGCATCCATGATCGAGAAGTGCGTGGTGTCGTCGGCTTCCGATCCCGCAGGTTCTTCGATCGGCAGTTCCGCGTCGATGTCGTCGGCAATCCCCAGGGCGATCCGACGGGCGAAGTCCCGACTCAACATCCGTTCGCTTCTGATCTGTGGATAGGTGTCAGCGTCGAACGGGCGGTCTTTGCGTTGTAGGAAGGCCTTGCGAAGTGCCTCCGCCATGAAGTGAAAACGACTCGGTTCGCGTCCCCCAAGAAACTTTGACTCGAGGTTGCTGAGAATCATAAGGACGAGAAGCAACGTGCGCCCGGAACCCGGCGGCGGCATGGTCTGGACCAGCAGGCTTCTATAGCGGCGGGCTAGGGGTTGGCGTTCGATCGGCCACGGGATGAACGCCAGGTCCTCGACCCGGATGAAACCGTCGTTGGCGCGCATGTCGGCGTCAATCTGAGCCGCTATCTCGCCCAGGTAGAAGGCCTCCGCTCCCTGCCGTGCGATGACCTCCAGAACGTCGGCCAGTTCGGGCTGACGAAACAAGTCGCCGGCCTTGTACGGCTCGCAACCGTCGTTGAGAAAGTAGCGTGCGCCGGAGCGCGACTCCACGGAAAGGAAGCCCTCCAGCTCTCGGAGCTGGAGAGTCTGCTGCAGCTGCGTGATGCGGTACCCTTCGCGCGCGATCCGGATCGCCGGCTCGAGCACGCTGGGCCAGTCGAGCTTACCATAGGTGCGGCTCAGCCAGGCATATGTCGCTATAGTGCTGGGGACCGTGGCTGAACGGAAGCCGATACGGCGCTGCTCGGCGCTGATGCGTGAACGATGAGCGAGCGATGGTACACGGCTGGACCCGTCGATGGCTACGGTCCTACCCTCAAAATGCAGCAACCCGGTGCACTGTCCTCCCAGGCCGCTGGCCTGCGGCTCGCACACGGCCAGAGCCAGGCCGACGGCGCACGCAGCGTCCACCGCGTTACCACCTTGGGCGAGCATCTGGATTCCCGCTGCGCTGGCGGCGGGGAAAGCCGATGAGACTACGCCGGCTTCACCGACGGCACATTTGCCATCGTCCGTTGGCCCGAAGGATTCCTCGACGCGGCGGATGCGCACGGCTCACTCCGATTGCCGGCGGCAGTGGCGAATCACCATGGCGAGTAGTGCAGCGTGCTCGATCAGCGAGCCGCGTATGATGTACTCCCGTTCCGTGCGTTCGTCGCCGCCGATCGGTCCCATCCCGTCGATCTTGGGCACGTCACTGGGAGCGAAACAAAGGTCGGACGAGTGCCACCGGTGCCCGGCTAGAACAGGTACGTTGAGCCTCCTGGCGATCGCGGCGATCTCGTCGTAGAAGCCCTGATTGGCAGCGTTGCGCACCAGGGGCGGGCGACGCAGGCCGCCAGATACATGGAAGCGCACACCACTCCTAGAGCGCTGTCGCGCGACGGTCCTGATCCGATCCAGCAGTGCCGCGCCGTCCTCGTGTCGGTTGAACCTCACGGTCACAGTCGCTTCGGCCGACTCGGGCAGTCGACCGAAGGGGGCATCGACGCCGATTCGTCTCACGCTGACGTGAATGCCGGCTTCGGAGTCGGACAGCTTCTGCAATGCGATGAGGCGGCGGAACAGGTGTCCGATCACGTGTTCCAGTGTAGCTTCAGACTTGCCCTTACCGTAAACGGCGTCCAGATGGAACGTGGCGCGCCCGGCTCGCGAGATGATGAGTTCGCCGTGTTGTCCCGCTGCCTTCAGACCGACCACGTGGCGAGCACGCTTGGTGTGCTGTTCGACTATTGACCGCCCGTTGACGCCGTTGAGTGTGTCGTCGCTGGTGAGCAGCAAACCGCAGCGGACGGAGGACAGGGTCCGGGTGAAGCGCAACGCACGCAGGGCGGCGAGCGCCACGGCGATGCCGCCTTTGTTTTCGGCGATCCCACTGCCGAGCAGTCTGTTTCCTTGCCTGTTGAACGGCACGAAGGCGCGCTCGGGGATCGCCGAGTCCAGGTGTCCCAGCAGCAGGATGTCGTCCTCTTCCTCTTCATGATTGGAGAAGTAGAGCACGTTGCCAACCTGGACCTGAGGATAGGCGCTCACGGCAAAGCCGATCTGTCGCAGTTGCGCAGAAAGCCACTCGCCAAAAGCGTTCACGCGCTCCGCATCTCGGGTGGGCGTGCGCATGTTGACCATCTTCTCCAGCGTGGATTCGATGGTCTCCGCCTGACTGCGAAGGTAGGTGCGTATTCTGGCGGAGATTTTTTCCGGCTTCGTTTGCGTCGCCACCTTCGCGGAAGCTTCTGTGAGATATTCCTGGCCGAAATAGCGCACCGCGGCGACATCCAGGATGCGATTGATGAGCTCGTCGTAGCTGTACCCGGCCACCTTCGCCGCGCGTACGAACGAACCGGTGGGGCCGAGGCTGGCCATCGAGTTGATCTCGAGGACGTACGGGTTGTCTGCTTCGTCCAGGCGAATGTCCACGCGGGCTAAGTCGAATAGCTGGAGCGAGCCGAAGGCTCGCTTCACCAGCGCTTGCAGTGCAGCCGTCAGCTGGGGCGCGAGCGGGGCGGGGCAGATCTTGTCGCGCGGTTCTTCGAGCTTGTCGCGAACGCTCTGAATCGCGGTCGGATCGCCGCCCAGATCGATCTCGACGACGGGGAATACCTCCGGGTCCTGATTCCCGAGCAGTCCGATGGCCAGCTCACGTCCGCGGATGAACTCTTCGACAAGAACGTGCTGCTGGAACTCCGCGATCAGCTTCGCGACCGCTTCTCGGAGGTCCGCCTCGCTATCTACGACTCGAATCCCGTACGACACCGCTTCCATCTTCGGCTTCACGATGACCGGAAACGTCAGATCATCGAACTCGTCTTCGGGAGTGGCGAAGTTCCAGGAGCGCGGCGTGGGAAGACCGGCATCGCGAAAGACGATCTTGGCGATGACCTTGTCTAGTGCCAGGCCATGGGCCATC
>JBDHHL010000439.1:0-4172 GCA_039589375.1 Gemmatimonadota bacterium
GTACGGCGGATCGTCTGTGCTGGACGGCATCGACGTCGCCGTCGAGCGCAAGGAGCGGGTCGCGGTGCTTGGGTTGAACGGCGCCGGAAAGACCACTTTGATCCGCTGCCTGATGGGTCTGACCGACTTCGCCGGCCGCATCGAGATAGACGGCTGCGACGTGCGACGGCAGGGCCGCCAGGCCCGCGCCCGTCTGGGCTACGTCCCGCAGCGCGCTCCGCAGTTCGATGGAAGGCTTGCCGACGTCATCGACTTCTTCTGCCGGCTGCGAGAAGTGGCTTCGGAAGAGGCGTATCGCAGGATGTCGGATCTCGGCTTGCGCTTGGACGAGCACGGTGACAAGCCCGTGCGCGCGCTGTCGGGTGGGATGCTGCAGAAGTCGCTGCTGGCCCTAGCCCTTGCGGCGGACGTTCCGCTGCTCCTCTTGGATGAGCCCACGGCGAACCTCGACCCCCGCGCGCGTCGCGAGTTCCTGCGCGCGCTGAGAGCGGTCGGAGACGACGTGACCATCCTGTTGGCCACGCATCGGCTTTCCGATGTCGAGGCCGTGGCGGACCGCCTGCTGGTCCTGCACGAAGGACGGATCGTGTTCGATGGCCGTATGGAAGAGCTTTGGGCTCAAGTCGGGTCCAACGTGGTGCTGTGGATGAGGGTCGCAAACGGCGAGCGCGAGAACGCCCGCGAAGTCCTCGCGCGCCGATGGGGCGCGGCCACGTTGCGGGCCAACGGGACGCATCTCGGCCTGCGCTTGGAACGCCACAGCCGCGCCGACGCGCTCTGGGCGCTGCGCGAGGCGAACCTGGCCGTCGAGGACTTCTGGACCGAGGCGCCGTCGTTGCATGACCTCATGGAGCGGCTACTCGTGGCAGGTGAGGGCGCGGCGGTCCCCGCAGCCGGCTCGGCCGAGGAGCCAGAGTGATGTTCGGAGGACGGACCGGACTGCTGATGAGACGGGAGCTCAACGCCTCGTTGCACGCGAGATGGTTCTACGTGTACTCGGCTGCGTTCCTGGCCGGCGGCTTGCTGCTCGCCACTTTCGGCCTGCAGAACACCATGGTGTATGGCTATCGCGGTTTCGCCAAAGCCTTCGCCGGTCTGGTGCACCTGGCCCTGTTGTTCGTGCCGCTCATGGCGCTATTTCCCGCCGCGGCCGCCGTCGCCGAGGAACGCGAGAGCGGCGTGCTGGAATTCGTGCTCGCCCAGCCGACCAGCTTCACCGAGGTGTTCCTGGGGAAATGGGGCGGCCTGGTCTTGGCGCTCCTGTTGTCCCTGACCATCGGGCTCGGGACCGCGGGAGCGATCGCCGTGTTGCAGGGGGTCCCGCTGGGCTTGATCCTCACGCTGTACGGTTTCGTTCTGCTGCTGGCGCTCTGCTTCATATCTCTGGGCCTGTGTTTCTCCGTTGCCGCAACATCGAGGGCCCGTGCGCTGACCTTCGGCTTCATCACCTGGCTGCTGCTTGTCGCCTTGGGGACGTTGGGAATCATCGTCGCCTTCATCCGCTGGGGCCTGCCCGAACAGGTTCTCGCCGTCTGGGCGGTCGCGAATCCCGTGGAAGCGTTTCGCGTTGGGGTGATCAGCGTCCTCGACGCCGACCTCAGCCTGCTGGGTCCAGTCGGGGGCCAGATCATCGCCAAGTTCGGTAGCTCGGGCACGCTCGCCGTGACCGCCGTTTCACTTGCGGTCTGGGCCGTCGCGCCCGGACTGGTGGGCCTCTGGCTGTTCCGCCGGGCGCGATAGCTCGTTCATCCCCTCTCCGCTCGCGTGCGGCCGCGTTCCCTGAGTATCTTTCCCTATGCAAGGCGATCACGCTGACCAGGAAGAGCGCATAACCACAGCACGCGAACAGCCGCATCCCGCCGACGAAAAGCAGCATGCGGCCGAGCCCCGGGCGCGGAAACCGCGCAAGAAGTCCGTCGTGGTCCTCTACAACCACGTGGGCGAGGACCCGTACGAGAAGCTGAAGGCCGTCGACCCCGAGAAGTTGGGTTTCAAGCCGCAGTACCCGATCCACGTCGCCTCGGTGAAGGAGGAGTACGAAGCGGTCGCCAAGGCGCTGCGGCGCGGCGGGTACCGGGCGCGCGCCGTCAATCTGGAGAACGATCTCAAGAAGCTCGAGCGGTTGCTAAGGCGCAGTCGGCCGGACGTCGTGTTCAACCTGGTCGAGTTCTTCCACGACGACTCCGAGTTAGAGACCGCGGTCGCGGCGGTCTTCGACCTCTACCGCATCCCCTATACAGGTTCGCCGCCGTTCGCCCTTGGACTCTGCTTGCGGAAAGCGCTGACCAAGCGCGTGTTGCAGGACCACGGAGTCCCTACGCCGCGCTTCAAGGTCTTGTACGAGCCGAGCCTGCCGGAACGCCTCGGCCTGCGGTTCCCGGTCATCGTGAAGCCGGAGTGGGAGGACGCCAGCAGCGGCGTGCACCGGGACTCCGTGATCCGGGACCCGGAGCTTCTGGCAGGGCGCGTCGAGTTCATGTTCCGGGAGTACGAGGCCGTATTGATCGAGGAGTTCATCGAGGGCAGGGAATTGCACGTAGCGGTGTGGGGCAACGACGAGCCGGAGATGCTCCCGCCCGTCGAGTTCGATTTCTCGAAGCTGCCTCCCGGCTACCCGCCCATAATCAGCTATGCAGTCAAGTGGAACCCGCTCGACGAGGTCTACCACCGCGTCCACACGATCTGCCCCGCGCCGCTCTCGAAACGCGTGCTGCGGCGGGTCGAGCACGTGGCGATCGCCGCCTACGAGGCCACCGAATGCTGCGACTACGCTCGCCTCGATATCCGCCTCCAGGGGAACAGGCCTTACGTGCTCGAGGTGAACCCGAATCCGGATCTCACCGAAGGCGTATCGTTCATGGATTCTGCCGAACGGGCCGGATACACGTTCCCACAAGCGCTCGCCCGCATCGTCGAGTTCGCCGCCGATCGCAAGCCGAAGCACGAGCCGCCCAAGCCGAAGATCGAGCAGGCGGCTGCGTCAGAGGTGGACGTCAAGCAGTTGAGCGTGATGTTGGATCCGGACGGCCAGGCGGAGAAGGCACCATCGCTCCCCGACATCGTGCGCCCTCTCCTGCACGAGGACCCGCTCAACCTGCCTTCGAAGGAAACGGGGCAGGGCTGCTGAGGCGCGCAGCGCTGTGATAGGCTCAACCCGCGCCCTTCTTGAAGTACGCGGCCTCAGTCGCGTAGCTGGCCGTCAGGTCTTCTAGCCGCGCCATCTCCTCTTCAGAGAACGGTTCGAAGTTGGTGGCGATGGAGACGTTCTCCTCGACCTCCCCTATGTTGTCACAACCGATGATGGCTGTGCTCACCGGGTGTGTGAGCACATAAGACAGCGCATCGCTCATCGAAGTAACTCCACCTTCGCGGAAGAGACGGCCGCGGGCCGGTACCTTCATGGCGATAATGCCCATCTGCTTCTCGACCGCCAGCGGTAGAAGCTCTTCAGCGAAGGGAAGGAAATGAGGATCGGCCGGATTCAGCGCCATCAGTACCGCGTCGAAGTCGAAACGGTTGATGGCGCTCACCAAGATCGCTGGATCGTAGTGTCCGGTTATGCCTAGGAAGCCTACGGTCCCCTCCTCCTGTGCCTGCAGCAGCGCCTCTATCGCACCGTTCACACCAAAGATCGTGTCGAGGTGTCCTTCGTTCTGCACGTTGTGTAGCTGCCAGAGGTCGATGTGGTCAGTCTGAAGTAGCTCCAGGCTGGTCTCCAACAGGTGGAGCGAGCCGTCGCGAGTGCGATCGTGCGTTTCTGTGGCTAGGAAGACCTCGTCGCGACGGGTCGCCATCACCTCGCCGATGTTTGTCTGGCTGATTCCACCACCGTAGGAGGCAGCCGTATCGATATAGTTCACGCCGAGATCGATTGCCCGATTGATGATCGAGATCGATTCGTCATGCTTGCCCGGTCGCTCCAGCGTGGCCTGGCCGCCGAGGCTGAAGAGCCTCACGTCGTGACCCGTAAGCCCCAGCGCGCGCTCGGGCATCACATCGGGCAAAGGCGGCTGGTCGTCCGGTGGTGCCGTCACCGCATCTCTACAGCCCAAGAAGAGTGCGGCGGCACCGCTTGTGCCTGCTTTAACGAAGTCCCGGCGAGTCAACCTGCGCTTTGCCATGAAGGCCTCTTAGGTCGCGAGCACTCTTGCACGAGTAGCTAACCCGCGAAC
>JBDHHL010000440.1:0-4775 GCA_039589375.1 Gemmatimonadota bacterium
TCTGCATGCGGGCGCCGTCCGGGTTTACCACCATCCCCATGTCCTGGGCGCAGACGACGCGGTCCAGCTTGACGCTACCCGTCGCGGCGTCCACGGTGACATCGGCGATCAGGGCCACATAGGTCTCGGCGTCGATCCCGCAGGCCAGTCCGCGGCCGCGACCGTTCTTGCTGGGGGCTACAGCCGGCTCCCAGCCGTACGCGTCAGCGGCAGCCTTCAGGGTAGCCAGCATCCGCTCGTTGGTCGTGTTCTTGAGGCGGAATTCTAGCGGGTCGATCCCGGCGGCCGAGGCCATGATGTCGATCTGCTGCTCGGCGGCGAAACGGTTGCTGTTCGCCGCCGGCGCGCGCCACGGCCCTACTGCGAACGGGTGCATCCCCTCGGGTGCCCTTCCCCACTCGCCGTAGACTCGGACGCTGTGGTTTGGGATGTCGTAGAAGACGTCCGAACCACGTGAACCGGCCCCGTAGACCTGATAGTCCCACAGCACGATCTTCCCCTCCGTATCGATCCCGGAAGCCACCTTCAACACGGCCGCGGGCCGGAAGGTGTCGTAGAAGAACTCCTCCGCCCGGGTCCAGGCGACCTGCACGGGCGCCCCCGTGATCTTCGCCAGCTGAGCCGCCTCGACGGCCTGATGCCCTCCCACCTTACCGCCGAACCCGCCACCGACGTACGGGGTGATCACCCGGACGTCCTCGGTAGCAAACCCGATCTCCCGGGCGATCGTCCGCTGCTGGCTGAAGGGAGCCTGGGTCGAGGACCAGATTGTGGCCTTGCCGTCCTTGATCTCGGCCAGGGCCGAGTGCGGTTCGATGGGCGCGTGGGCGACGTAACCGTTGTAGTAGGTGACGTCGAAAGTCTGGACGCTCGCGTTCCGGCCTGCGGCCAAGTCGCCTTCCTGCTCGGTCGTGTTCGGGTCGGGAGCGGCTTCCACGAGGTGGTCGAAGATGCTCTCCGTATCAACGGCGGGCGCCGGCAGATCGAACTCGGCCTCCACGAGATTCAGGGCATCCTCCGCCATCTCGGGGTCGGCTGCCAGCACAGCCACCAGACCCTCTTCGTTCACCACCCTGACACCAGGCATGGCCTCAGCCGCCGACGTGTCGACCTGTTTGAGCGTAGCGCCGTGTGCCGGGGGACGCAGGATCCGGGCATAGAGCATCCCCGGAAGCCGTATGTCGCCGGCAAACTTCGCCGCGCCGGTCACTTTCTCATAGCCATCGAGCCGTTCCGGAGAGGCGCCCATCACGGTGAACTCCTCGACGGCTCGGAGCAACGCCTTCTCGTCGACCGTATGAGTGATCTCCTGGCCTTGCGCCAGTTCACCGTAGGATACGTGCCGGCTTCTATCAGCCTTCACGTAGACGGCACCGTTCTCGGCCATCAGCGCGTCTCTCGACACACCGAGACGCCCCGCGGCCAGATCGGTCAGGACCAGGCGAGCCTGGGCGGCGGCGGCGCGGACGGCCGGGCCGAACATGCGGGTGGTCAGCGAGCCGAAGGTGCCCATGTCCCACGGGCACATGTCCGTGTCGCCCATGACGATGCGGATCGCGTCGAGCGACACGCGGAGATCCTCGGCCGCCATCTGGGTAAGAGACGTCATCACGCCCTGCCCCATCTCGATCTTGCCGGAGAACAGGGTCACCTTCCCATCCGCAGCGATGTGCAGGTAGGCGTTGATGTCCTCGGGATAGCCACGCCGCTGGGCTACCTCCGCGTCGTCCGAGTTAAATAGGGTCAGTGGCCCCAGGTTGACGACGACGACGATGCCGCCGCCCAGCAGCTTCACGAATTCGCGCCGATCCATGCGGTTCGCGTCAACCATGGCCGCCTCCCATCTGTCCGGAGGCCACCTCGATCGCCTCGATGATCCTGTTGTAGGCGGAACAGCGACAAAGGTTATTCTCCATGCCCTGGATAATGTCATCGCGCGTGGGCTTGGGATTATCGAGAAGCAGGGCGTAGGCATTCATGATCATGCCGGGGGTGCAATAACCGCACTGGAAACCTCCCTGCTCGGAGAACGCCTGCTGCAGCGGGTGCAACCGCCCGTTCCCGGCGAGCCCCTCGATCGTCGTCACCCGTTTGCCCTGCACGGCGTTGAGATCGGTCGTACAGGATCGCACCGGCTGGCCCTCGACGACCACGGTGCACGATCCGCAGAAGCCCGCACCGCATCCGTACTTGGCGCCGGTCAACTCCAGATCTGTGCGCAGCGCCCAAAGCAGAGTCCGGTCACCGTCGGTCTCCAGCGTAACCGGTTTGCCGTTGAGCGTGAAGCGGATGGTATCTCTCATCTCTCCCCCGTTTTCGGTGAACCTCGTCCGGCTCGGTGGGCGCCCGGCGCCCCTCGCAAAAGCCCTCGGTCACGGGCCAGTCTGCGTGTGCTGTCACACGATGACGCCACCACAGCCCGGCTGCAGGTCTTGTGAACGCGGCAAAGCGCGTCTCCGCGAACAGGCCCGCCCGAGGCCCCAAACCGGTTGCGCCATCTTGGCAGAGAGCACGCGTAACGGACTGAGAGGCACTCCTAAGTTGCTGGTTCGTCTACTCGCTTGGGGCTATGTTGGCGAATTGCAATCCCAAATGTATCCGACTAGGAACTCGAGATAGGCTACGAGGAGTCCTTGTGGCTACCATGGCGCCCGGCCGAACGAACCCCTCAGCAACAAGATCCGGTGTTCCAATGAGCGCGAACTGCAAGAATCTGCATGCCGTCGGGTTGACGATGGCGCTGGGACTAGCCCTGCTTCTAACTCGCACAGCCGCTGCGCAGGACGCTCACTATTGGACTAACCAGTACGGCACTCGCGCCGAGCTGTTGGGAGGTCTGGTGGTTGGAAGTGTGGTCGATCTGTCCGCCACGTACTACAACCCTGGGGCGCTGGCCCACGTGTCTAACCCGGGCCTGATTCTCACCACTGACGCATGGGAGCTCGTGGGGATAACGCTCGAGACGGGGGTGGGCGATGAATTCGACCTGAATTCCACCCGGCTCCGCGCCGCTCCTAGGATCTTCGCCATTCAAGTCCCGTCGAACGAGTCCAAGAGCAAGTTTGCGGTATCCGTCCTCAGCCGGCACGATTTCGACCTGGAGGTCGAAGCCGGGACCGTCATCCCCCGGGACAGCATCGTCAGCGGTGCGACGGACTTCGGCGCCTCCGCCGAAGTGACGCGCCGGGCCAGGCTGGCTGAAGGGTGGGCAGGGTTCACCTGGGCGTACCCACTGGCAGACCGGGTTGGCCTGGGAGCCACGGGCTACATCGCCATACGGTCGCAGCGGATTCGCCGACAGTTGACCGCCTCGGCCGTGGACACGCTCGGAAACGGCACGGCGACGATAGACTACGATGATCTCAGCTACTGGAACGTGCGGGCCCTGGCCAAGGTCGGCCTGCAATTCAACCTGGCGCCGGTGCATCTGGGCGTCACGGTAACGACACCGGGCCTCAGTCTTTTCGGCCAAGGGGAGACGAAGGTCAGTGCATCCGACGTTGACCCGGTATCCGGCGAGTCGGACGGCTCGGAACTGACGGCGAACACGCAGAAGGGCCTGCCCTCTACCTACAGATCGCCTCTCTCCATCGCGGTCGGGGCCGAGTACGATTTCGGGCGAACATCACTCTACTTCACAGGAGAGTGGTTCAACGGTGTTGGCGCCTTCAAGATCATCGACTCCGACCCGTTCTTGGGCCAGAGCAGCGGCGATACGATTTCCGTCGATATCATCCAGGAACTCGACCCTGTGATCAATCTGGGAGTCGCGGTCGAGCACTCTCTCTCGGGTGGGGTCGAACTCTATGGCGCGGTATTCAGCGACCGCTCGGCCTTCGATCGCGACGCGGAAGATCCGCTCCCGATCGCGACCTGGGACATCCTTCACTTCACTGTAGGCGCCGCGTTTCAGGTCGGGGCGATCGATCTCACGCTGGGAGCGTCGCACGGCCACGGCAACGGGGAAGCCTTCCCCATCGATTTTCTCGGCATACCGACGGATTTCAGAGGTACCTATCGCAGCTTCAAGCTGATCGTAGGTTTCCAGATCGGCTTCTGAGTTCCTTAACGGATGCGTGGGTAGCGCACTTGCGGGCTCACCGTTTCAGGTCGAGTGTGAGGATCGACATCCTAAATGCAAGCGTATTATCGACATACGGGTGANNNNACGGGTGAACGGACAGAACCCTAGGGTATCGGTGAAACCTGACACCCGCACCTCTGGGTCCTGAGAGGACCGTGACGGGATTTTGAGTTCCTGTGTTCCGCCAGCGCCACGCTGTGACCTGGGCGAGAGAAACGGCGAGCGAGACTGACCGTGCGTGGTTTCGCTCCCGTTTCGCTGCGGAAGATCTCTGCCGGCATCATACTCTTCGTCCTCCTGACAGCCGGCGGCTACGCCGCCGTGCGCTGGAGCGCCGGTCCGCAAAGCGAGTCGGTGCTGTCGGCGGTGTCCGGGGCGAAGCGGAGCTTCCTGCTCCTCACCCTCGGGCTGGTGGCACTGGAGTTCAGCCTCATTGGTGCCCGCTTCTGGGTCCTGGCGCGTGCAGTACAACCCGGCTTCCGCATGCGGGACGGCATCCACGTCGGTTTCTATCTCATGTTCGCGGCGGGAGTGACGCCGATGCAGCTGGGAGCGGGGCCGGCGCAGTACTTTGGCCTGCGCCGTAAGGGACTCAACGCGCACGACGTGCTGGCCGTGCTCAGCCTCAACTGGCTGAGCAGCCTGCTCGCGCTGGTGACGCTTGCGGGCCTTGGCTTGTGGTATCTGATCC
>JBDHHL010000441.1:0-4151 GCA_039589375.1 Gemmatimonadota bacterium
GCTGAAGGTCTTGAAGGCCGGATCGCCGCTCAACGTGCCCGAGAAGACGAGCATTACGACACCGATACCCAGCAAACCGAGGCTCGCCACAGAGAGCCCCATCACCGCACCGCCGTTGAACGCGATGCGAAGCGCTTTTCCCTGGCCCGAATCACGCGCAGCCTCGGACGTGCGCACGTTCGCGATCGTCGCCGCGTTCATGCCGAAGAAGCCGGCAAACAGCGAGCAGAGGGCACCGCCCACGTAGGCCAGCGAGGTCGCCAGGGAGTCCAGAGCTACAAAGAGCAAGATAGCTACGACAATGATGAAGGGAATGAGCACAGAGTACTCCCGCTTCAGAAAAGCACGCGACCCTTCCTGGATCTGTTGGGCCAGACCGATCATGAGATCTGTACCCGCCGGCTGTTTTCGCAGATACAGGTAGATCAGCCCGGCTACCACGAGACCCACTAGGCCCGCAGGCGCCGCGAAGTTAACAGCGAAACCTGTCACCGACCCTCCTTGGTAATTACTGCAGATCCGATGTAAAACGATGACCGGCGCTATTCGAGCCGCTCTCGACCATCGCCGCACGATTCCTTATTCGTCACCGCCGCCATCCGACTCGCCGATTCCTGCGTTGTAACGATTCATCGCGGCATCGATTCCCTCTCGCGCCCACAGCTCGACGCCTTCGGCAAGTCGTGGCAGCGCATCGAGCACGGCATCCTCGTCGTCCGGCGAGTCAAACTCAGAGAGCACCCAATCGGACAAATCCACGTCGGGGGGAGCGCCCCCAACGCCGATTCTGAGCCGTGCGTACTCCCTGGTGTCAAGTGTATCCTCGATCGATTGAAGACCGTTGTGGCTTCCTGCAGAGCCCTTCGCGCGAAAGCGCGGCCGACCAGGCTCGAGAGCCGCGTCGTCGACGACTACCAAAAGGTCGCGCTGCACGTCGAGCGACTGGCTCTGCAGCAGCGCCCGGACGGCGATTCCACTCCGGTTCATGTACAGGGTGGGCTTGATCAGCCAGATGTCACCCACGCCCGACAGCTGAGCCTCGGACCGGAGCCAGAGATCCTCTTGCTGAAACGGAGGTGCGGACCAGTGGCGTTTGAGCAAGTCGACGAGCCACCAGCCAACGTTGTGGCGCGTGGCATCGTACCGGGCTCCCGGGTTGCCCAGTCCAACTACGGCCTTCAGATCTAGCCCTCCTCGGCCTCCCCTTCCGCCTCGGCGGGCTTCCCGCGGCCGATCACCTCGGGCTCGGCCGCTTCCTCTACAACCTCGACCTCCTCCGCGACCTCTTCAGCCTCGACCTTGTGGACGGTCGGCGGTACGACCGAGGCGATCGCGCCGGCCAGGTCGCTGAGAATCTCGACGCCTTCCGGTGCTTGCAGCTGCGACACGCTCGCCACGTCGCCGATCCCCAAACCAGAGATATCGAGCTCCAGAGCCTCCGGAATCTTGGACGGGATACAACGGATCTCCACGTCGTTCCGATGGTGCTCCATGATCCCGCCTTCTTTGACTCCCGGCGCCACGCCGACCAGCCGGACCGGTACATCGAGCTTCACCTTTTTGCCTTTATGAACGGCGAGGAAGTCAATGTGCAGGACTTCGGGCCGGACCGGGTGGATTTGTACGTCACGAATCAGGACGTCCGACGCTTCTCCGTCGTCCATCATCAAGTCGATGATCGTGTTCTCCCACTGGACCGACGTCAGAAGCCTCTCCAACTCCTTCGTGTCGACCTTGCACGATCGAGTCTCCTCGCCGTGCCCGTAGACGACCGCGGGGACAAATCCACTGCGCCGTAGCGAGCGGGCCGCACCCTTCCCCGTTTCGCTTCTCAGCTGAGCTTCCAGCTTCACTCTCGTTCCCATCTAACTCCACACCTTCCGTGCTCTCGTGTGATAGAAGACTGATCGAACTATTCGAACAGGCTGCTGACACTCTCGTTGTCGTGAATGTACCGAATCGCCCGCGCTAGCAGGTCCGCCACCGGCAGCACGTGGAGCGAAGACCATCGCTTTTCTTCCGCGAGGTGTACCGTGTCGGACACTGCGACTTCGGCGACCGGCAGACTAGAGAGCCGCTCCACGGCCGGACCGCTTAGAAGCGCATGCGTTGCGCAGATAAAGACGTCGTTCGCGCCGTGCTCCTTGAGGGCGCGCACGGCTTCGACCATCGTTCCACCCGTGTCGATCATGTCATCGGGGATGAGGCAGTTCTTTCCCTGCACGTCACCGACGACCGTGACGGCTTCGGCCACATTGTGAGACGGCCGGCGCTTGTCGATCATCGCGATCTCGCCGCCAAGTCTCCTCGCATAACCCCGCGCCATCTTGGCCGCGCCGACATCACTCGCGACCACCACAAGCGGTGACAGGTCGCGCTTGCTGAAGTGCTCGACGAAGACCGGCAGCGCGTAAAGGTGATCCACCGGTATGTCGAAGAAGGCCTGTAGCTGGTGCTGGTGGAAATCCACCGAGACGACGCGATTAGCGCCCGCCTTCGCGATCAGGTTAGCCATCAACTTGGCCCCGATCGCAACCCGCGGCTGGTCCTTGCGGTCCTGGCGCCCGTATCCGAAATACGGCACGACCGCCGTAACCCTGGCCGCCGACGCGCGGCTCACAGCATCCAGTATGAGCAGTAGCTCCATGATGTTCTCTGCCGGCGGCCCCGTCGGCTGGACTATGAAGACATCGCGGCCGCGGACGTTCTCGTCGATACGAACGAAGATCTCGCCGTCAGAGAATCGCTTGATCGTCAAGTCGCACAGGCTGACGCCTAGCTTCCGCGCAATCGCCTCAGCTAGCGGTTCGTTCGCCGTGCCCGAGAGAAGCATCATCTCCCGGCTCATCGGGTCTATCACAGACGTGTCCATCGCAATTGAAGAATCACAGATGGTGGAAGCCCCACAAATTATCCCGCTCCTAAATAGGCGTCAACCGGGCATCCACTTTCTTCCGTGGCCGAGCCACTCTTTGCCGTCGGGACGCGGGGAGCGTTCACCGACTTCTTTCTACCGGCTTGTCCAAGACGCGCCCACGCTCCACATTTGTCGGATCGATGGCAATGGGATCAGCGATAGTCACGTTCGTGCTCGGCCTGGGAGCCCTCTACCTAGGCGCCGACCTCATGATCCGGGGGGCTTCGCGGCTTGCCCGGCGTCTGGGCGTCAACGCGCTGGTCATCGGGCTCACCGTGGTGGCGATGGGCACCTCCATGCCGGAGCTCCTCGTGGGGGTCGTGGCTTCCGTCCAGCATAGCGGAGACATCGCTATCGGCAACGTCGTCGGCTCGAACGTAGCGAACATCGCCCTGATCCTGGGGATCGCCGCTCTGATCCAGCCTATTCGCGTCCAGATGAGGCTGCTGGTGCGCGAAGTCCCGATCATGATCTTCGCCGCCCTCGCCTTCTACATTTTCGCGCTGGACGGCGAGCTGAGCACCGGGGACGGCGCGTCACTCGCCGTAGGATTCATAGCCTACACGCTGTATCTATTGGAAGGCGCCAGGCGGGAGTCGCCTGCAATCGAGGTGGAATACCAGAAGTTCGTTCCCGCTGGCGGAACGCTTTTCGGCCATCTACTGCTGACGAGTGTTGGGCTCGGCGCCCTGCTCGGCGGGGCTCTCCTGGTCGTGAGCGGCGCGGCCTCGACGGCCCGCTTTCTTGGCGTCTCGGAGCTGGCCATCGGTCTCACAGTTGTGGCCATCGGGACGTCGCTGCCGGAGCTCGCCACCGCAATCGCCGCCTCGATCCAAGACGAGGGCGACATACTGGTCGGTAACGTCGTCGGCTCCAATATCTTCAACATGTTCGCCGTCTTGGGGATCGCCTCCATGTCGCGACCACTCCCGGTGGCGGCGTCGGTGATCAAGGTCGAGGCCCCCGTGATGCTCGCTCTGAGCGTCTTGCTACTGCCCTTCGTCTGGACCACGCTTCGGCTGACGCGCTGGGAAGGCGCCGTCTTCCTGGCGGCCTATCTCTCCTTCGTGGTTCTGCTCGCGCTCCCTTCCTAGAAACCTGATCGGAAAGCTGGCACGGCTTTTTGTCTGGGCGCGCCGATCAGGGGATGGACGGGCGGATGGCAGAGTCGTATTATTGAGCAACCCCTGCTTTTCGCTCTCCATGCTACAACCCTCAGGGCGCGTATGCTTGG
>JBDHHL010000442.1:0-4139 GCA_039589375.1 Gemmatimonadota bacterium
ATGCTTCGGTCGGGCTGAAGTCGACCTCGAAGGTGGTCTTGAGGATGAGCCAGAAGAAGATGAGGAAGAATACTACTTGCGACGTCCGGCGCAGGTTCCTGACGGTCTGGATAGTCATGGGGCCCGGAGGGTCATCAGACTATCTCCTTGAACCCGGCGTTGCGGTAGTCCAGCGATCCAAGCCCGGACTGCGCCGCCAACGCGATGTGCCCTACCTGGCGCCCGTTCAGTCCCAGGAACTCCGCCGATCTGGCATCGGCGGCAACCTGGTCTGTGGCGCACATGACCGTGTTCTCGATCCTCACGTCATCCAGCGAGCCGCCCTGAGGGCCGCCTCTGATCATCACGCGTGTAGCGTCCACCACGGTCAGGGTCGGACGGACGAAGGCGGCCAGGTCCACTATGGACTGATCTATCTCCTGGTGCAGCCGGTTGCGACGTCCGCCGAGTATCCCATACAGGTTCTTCATCGCAACGGTACAGCGGGTCAGCGAGTGTTGCTTGACGACCGGCATGTTGATCAGGCGGTCGGCTTCGATGAAGTGCCTCAATACCGGCCAGTCCTTCAGCACGGCACCGCCCAGATCGACCTCCGCGAAGTCCGCGTTGCTGGGGAGCACCACGGTGGCGCCCGCAGCTTCGCCGGCTTCCCTGATACCCGAGCGCAGGAAGCTGCGTCTGGGATCGTTGCAGCTGACATCGGTCACGATCACTCGGCTGGCGCCCGCCGCCAGGCACAGCCGTACCATCTCGCTGACGAGGGCGGGATGCGTGTTCGCCCCCTGCGCCGGCGTGCGGTCCCAACCGACGTTCGGCTTCAGCACGACCGTCTCGCCGGCCTGAACGAACCGCTCGATCCCACCGATGCCATCGAGCGCGGCGTTCAGAGCGGCGATAGGATCGGGGTTACCGGCTGAAGTCAATATGGGGAGAGAGGGATCGGGCGGGACCTCGAAGCTATTGGCCTTGGCGAGCAAAGCTCGTCGCCGCGTCGTCTCACGGTTGTGGAAGACCAACCCGCTCGTGCCGGTCACGGCTGCAAGAGCCACCGCAGAGCCGGTCTTCTTCAGGAAGTCCCTGCGTTCCATTTCCCCTCGATACCTCCCTGCGCCTTTGGCTCAGTATACTACAGCACGAGAGCAACAGCAATTCTTCTTTGTACTGTTTTTCCGCCTGTCGCCTTGCCTTTCAGGCGGTTAGCGCACGTGACTGGCTGAGGTTATCATGTCCGGACCCCACCAGAGCTGTTCCAGGCAGGCTGTGTAGCATTTTGACTCACACTGGCCCGACAGGAGCTGCACCATGAGCACGAAACCCAAGTACGACCGTGACGTAAATGAGATTTCCCGCCGGAACTTCGTCAAAGTCGGCAGTGCAGCTTTGGCCGGGGGAGCGGCGTTGGGCGGCGCGATACCCGCGGCCGCGGATACCAGGCCCAGCCTGTTCCCGACTCCCCGCCAGGAAGCGCGCGTTCAGAGCCATCGCACTCTAGGCCGCACCGGATGGCAGGTTTCCGACATCGGTATGGGCAGCGTCCCGCTCAGGGACAGCACCGTAGTCCGCTACGCCTATGACAAAGGCGTGAACTACTTCGACACCGCCGAAGGCTACGGCAACGGAGCCGCCGAGCGCGCCATCGGCGAGGCGATGCCGCACATGCAGCGCGACAAGATCTTCATCGCGACGAAAGGGCGCATCAGAGATTCAGATACCGCTGAAACGATCGTCGATCGGGTTCGCCAGAGCCTCGAGCGCCTGCAGACCGACTACGTCGACTCTTACTCAATCCACCTCTGTCCGACGGTCGAGATGCTGAGCACCCCAGGCTACCACGCCGCGATGGACCAGCTCAAGGCGGAAGGAAGAGTTCGATTCACCGGCGTCAGCTATCACGGACCCGGCGGTTCGCAGGGCGAAAGCATGGCCGATGTGCTCTCCGCCGCCGCCGAGGACGGCCGCTTCGACGCCATGCTTTTGGTATACAATTTCCTGAACCACGAGGAGGGAGACCGCATCATCGCCGCGTGCAAGGCGAACAACGTGGGAACTACCGCGATGAAGACCTCGCCGGGAGCGCTGCGGCATGAGCCCTTGGATCCCGATAACCTCACCGAACGACAGCAGCGGTACCTCGACCGTCTCATGAACCGCGGTCGAAGCCGGGAGTCGGCGCTCGAGCGGCTCGAGGCCCAGGCGCAGCGGCAGAAGGACATCTACGAGCGCACTCGCCCCTTCGTCGAGCAGTACGGGCTGACCACCGAGGAGCAGTTGCGGCTCGGCAGCATTCACTGGGTGCTTCAGAACCCGGACATGCACACCGCCTGTATCGCCTTCACCAACTTCGATCTGGTCGACAAGGTGATCCCGCTCTCCGGCACCGAGCTCAGCTCGGCCGAATCGCTGATGCTGCAGGAATGCAGGCTGGCGCTGAATAGTCAGTATTGCCGTCACGGTTGCGCGGAATGCAAGGCGAGTTGCCCTCACGACGTACCGGTGAGCACCATCATGCGGTACGCCTACTACTACGAGGGACAGGGGTACGAAAAATACGCGATGACGCAGTACGCGGGCCTGGAAGGCAACGACGCGTCCGCTTGCCGCGATTGCGTTGGAGACTGCTCCGGCGCCTGCCCGTACGGAGTGGACATTCTGCCCAACATGCTGCAGGTGCACGACCTGCTGACGTTGGCGTGAACGATCGTATCAGGATGCTAGTGGGAGCGTAATACCATGAAACGGATGCTGTCGCCGACAGTCGTCATCGTTGCGGTCTCTCTTCTTTCTTGCTCCGGCCAGGAAGCCGACTTCCCTGAGGTCGACGGCTGGGCCCTGGCCGGCGATGTCCTGACTTATGACGCCGACAACCTGTGGGAGTATATAAACGGAGCCGCCGAGCTGTTCCTCGAGTACGACGTACAGACCTGCAGGACCGCCGACCTCAGCTCTGGGGACATGATGGTCACCGTGGACCTCTACGACATGGGGACCCCGCTAAACGCCTTCGGCATCTTCAACCGAGAGCATCCGGCCGCGGGATCACCGTTGCCCGGCGCGACCGAGTCGGTCGTCTCTCCGCCGTACCAGGCGCTGTTGTTGAAAGGCGCCACTTACGTGAAGGTGAACGCGGTCGACGGCGAGTTGACCCTCAACACCGGCCGCGATCTGCTCGAGGCCTTGGCACGCGTGCTGCCCGGGCAAACGGACTATCCCAGCGAACTCGAATTGTTGCCCCAGAACGGCAGACTAGCCGGCAGTGAGGGATACGTGCGCGAGGGGTTTCTCGGGCTCACGGAGCTCTCGCACTGCATCTACGCCGACTACGTCGGCGCGGATGGAGGGACGTGGGAGGGCTTCGTCGTGCTGCCGGCGCCCGGCTCGTCGCCCGCAGCCGTTTGGGAATCGCTGGCCGACGTTTGGACGTCTGTAAAACACGAAGGCCGCACGGTTCTGTACAAGGAGATCCCCTACCGCGGGCTGGCCGGGATCGTGCAGACCGATGGGTCGATCGTCGGCGCGGCCGGTGCGACTGACCAAGCGGAGCTGCTGAATCGCCTGGAGGGCCTTATCCGCTAGCCGGGCCATCCATGATCACGGACCCCAACCACATATTCCTCGCGCTCGCCGCGGTCGTCTTCCTGGCGATTCAACTGGAGAAGCGGGTCGCCGTCTTTCGCTCGCTCAGCGCGGCCCTGACCGGAATCCTGCTGGGCATGCTGTTGTCCAACATCGGACTGCTGCCGGGCACGTCCCCTACCTACGATTTCCTCATGGGTACCGGCGTCAACCTGGGGATCGCTCTGATCCTATTGAGCGTGGACTTGCGCTCGATACTGCAGGCCGGCCCCAAGATGCTAGCGGCGTTCGGCATCGGCGCCGTTGGGACGGCGGCGGGTGCCATCACGGGCGGCTTGCTCCTGTCCGGGCTCGTTGGCCCCGAGACGTGGAAGTTGGCCGGTCAGTTCACGGGCACCTATACGGGAGGAGGCGCGAATTTCGCCGCTCTGGGGCGTGCTTTCGACACCAGTGCCAGCATGTTCTCAGCGGCGACGGCGGCCGACGTCATCGTTACCGCCGTTTGGATGGCAGCGTGTCTCGCGGTCCCTGTGATATTGGGACGGCCGAAGCGGTCGCAGGAGCCT
>JBDHHL010000443.1:0-4133 GCA_039589375.1 Gemmatimonadota bacterium
GATGCGGGTACGGCGCTCACGGAAGGGGCGACCGTGCTCTACTACAATCCGGCGGCGGCGGCGCTGGCCGAGCGCTTCCAGCTGGCAGGGACGTACACCAACCTGTACGGCGGCAGCGGGCTGAAGCACGCCTTCATCGGCGCGGTGCTGCCGGTCGGCGACGCAGGCGCCGTCGGCCTGCATACGATCGTCTTGTCTAGCGGCGAGATGCGAGCCACAACCGAGCTCAGCCCCGACGGCTTCGACCCGCTTGCGGGTAACGTAGTCGAATGGAACTCCGTAGCCGTCGGCCTCACGTACGCGCACCGCATCACCGACCGGCTGGCGCTGGGCGCAACGGTCAAGTACGTGCAGGAGGGCATCTCGATCGCCGAGGTCAACTTCGTCGGGTTCGACATCGGCACGGTCTTCGAGACCGGCCTCTACGGTACCCGATTGGCGGCCTCGATCCAGAACCTGGGCGGCGAGAGCCGCTTCGAGGGGCCGGGTATCACCAACGAGATCGATAACGATCTCCGGATCTACAATGATCAGATCCTCGGCAGCGACATGCTGTACCGGCTGGAGACGGACAAGATGGAGATGCCTACCACGTTTCGGTTCGCCATCCTGACGTCGATGCTCGGAACGCCCGAAGCGCTCTTCGGCCTGCCAAGCGCGAACCACAGGCTCGATTTCATGCTCGAGGTGAACGACGGTTTCGATACCGACCTCCACCCGCGCATGGGCATCGAGTACGGGTTCCGACAGATCGTGTTCCTGCGAGCCGGCAAACACTGGCAGAATGAGAACGATGCACCCTGGGACTTCACCGACGGCCTCGCGTTCGGCGCCGGCCTGAGGACGCCGTTCCTGGGCGACGAGGGCTTTTTCGGCCTGGACTACTCCTACACCGCAATGGGTGTCCTGGAGAACGTCCAGACTTTCGGAATCGAGATCGGCTTCTAGCCGGACGCAGGAGACCACTGCGAACCGTGTGAACGGGGGCAGCTATGAAGAGAATTGGAATCGGCTTGTTCGTCGGTGCGCTGATGTTGAGCGTGGCGCTACCGGCCGCCGCCCAGCAGGAGGATATCGGCGGACGGTACACATTCTCGGTCATCGGCGCGCGGACCATGTACGACGAGTCGAGCGCGCTGCAGGACACCTGGACGGGTGGCCTCGAGGGGGCTTACAACATAAAGAACTGGTTCTCCATCGGTGCCTACCTCAGGGGCGCGCGCCCGACAACGGATGACACTTTCTTCCCGCTGGTGCGGATGGAGTTCCAGGACACGGTAATCGTGTCCCTGGTAAGCCAGCAGGTGACCGAGGTCAACTACGGAGCGACCGTGGGGTTCCGCGCCGCCGTAAGCAGCTTCTTCTTCCAGGGGATCGGCGGGGTCGGCGGGTACACCTTCTACCTGGACGACGAGCGGACCTTCACGCCCAACATCATCGCCGGTGGACGCAAGGACAAGTTCTCCGGACTGGCCTACAGTATCGGAGGCGCGGTGGGCTACCGCTTCGGGCAGACCGGCGCAATCGAGTTCCGCCTGCGCGACTTCATCTACACGGATTTCGACCGCGAGAACTTCAACGTCAGCGAGCCGCTGCTGGCGGCGACCGACATACCGCATCCGCGCGAGGATATACCAGAGCCCAAGTCGACGATCCACAACATCAACATCGAGCTAGGGTTCAGCTTTACTCTGGGAGGTAGATGATGAAAACGCATCGTTGGCTGTGGATGATCGCCGCGTTGGCGGTTCCCGCCGGTTACGGGTGCGTGGATGACAATTCGGGGCCCACCCATATCACGGATCGCTCCGCGATCCAGGTGAACCTCGACTTTCCCCTCGCGAACCTCCCGGGCGGTGACGTCGTTAACAACGCCGGCGCGGTGGCCTTGGACACGGCCACCTATCCGACCGACCTGTTCGGCAGGGCAACGGGGTCCGCCTGGGATACGTGGCCATCGCCCCGCTACTCGAATACTTACGATCTGGCCACGGATTACGGCCGCAAGTCCGAGACGGCGGGCCGCCATTGGATCTTCAAGCTGGTGCCCGATGACTCCCGCTACCCGTTCCTGATGGAGAACAGCCTCTGGGCCGACAACTACAACGCCAACGCGGACCACATGCGCTGGCGGAGCCCGGCCTCCAGCTACGGACCCGACTGTCTTCCTGCAGGTACTCCCTGCTGGGCGTACCAATCCGACTACGACTACTTGGGGCCCAGCGACAGCTGGTTCGCCGTCGGCCTGGTTCGCTACGCCACCAAGGTCGCGGGCCTCGTGGATCATCTCGAGATCCTGACGAAGAACGGTGTGGTGACCGAGCCGGACACGCTGATCCCCCTGGGCGGCACGCTGCTGGGCTACCCGGATATCCAGTCCGACCACTGGCAGTACAGCGGCGACGACTGTCTTCCGATGCTGGCCGACGCCAACCCGTTCATAATGGGCCATTTCAAGACGGGCCCAACCGTCGACCCGAAAGACGCGGGCGCGGACTTCGACGGCGAGACCGATGCGGATTACAGCATCTGCTCGAACGGCGTCTGGAGCGACAGCGACGTGCTGACGGGACAGCAGCCCTTCGCGGACAACGACTTCACGACATTCGACCTGCCCGCGTACAACTACCTGGTCTGGTGGGCCTACGACAAGGACACGGGCGAGATCTTCTGGGATCAGCCCTGGACCCGCTTCCAGATCGGCAACGATATCGACCTGAACGGCGACCCGATCCCCCATGGGTTCGCGCCGTTCCCGACCGCGCCGGGACGCGAGCTATCGGACTTCGACAGCTACGCCGAATTCCTGGCCGATTCCCGTGTCGCTGGCGGCGCGCTGGACCTGGAGCTGACACTTTACAGTCTGAGCGAGCTGGCAAGCGGCGTTGAGTACCAGGTTTGGCTGTTCGACGACGTCGAGAGCGCCACCGCGAGGATCGACTTCACCTACACGCAGCAGTGGCCCGACACCGTCGGCTTCGATCCGCTCGGCTTGCCCATCATCGAGTGGAATGACGTGAGTGCGCCGGCCACGGTGTCCGGCTTCGATGGCGTCGTCGGTAACCGGCACGTCATCTACGCGTCCGACGCGGAGCTGGCGGCTGATGGCGTCGTCTTGAACAGTTTCACCCACGTCGTTATCACGATCGGCGCAGACGATGCCGATCCCAACACGGCGCCTGCACCGGTCTTCTATCGGTTCACCGAGCAGAACGGCACGCGGGACAACCTCTGGGACAACGCGCCCGTTCTGGCTGCTAATACGACCATCTTCGGGTTCATACCCGAACTCGCACAAGATGATGTAGGCTGGACGGGCTTCGGCTCTGGTCTCTCGCAGTTCCTGAACGAGGAAGGCTTCTCGGTCGGGCTGGAGCGGATGGCGCGGCCACCCCTCGGCTACTACTACGCCGTGTGGGTCAAGGACAACGAGACCGGCGCCTACGCCGGGCTCGGCGAGATCACGTCACCTCCGCCGGAGTTCGTGCCGCTCTACGACGCGGACATCTCGACCGGCGATTGGGTGACGTCGGGCGAAATCCTCGCCGCCGGCAAGTGGGCCCTCTGGACCGAGGAGCCACTCTCGAGCTTCACCCACTGTATCACCTCTCAGGTCACCGATGCCTGCACGGTCGTGGTGACCTTGGAGCCGAAGGACGGTGACCACAACGTGATGTCAGAGAGCATCGCGTTCATCGGCGCCGTTCCGAAGGACCTCGACAGGATGCCGAAGGAGGAGACGTCCAGGTAGGACGGCACTATTCTCCCCGGCTCTGGACGGCCCCGTTAGCGACCGCCGATCGGCGCGTCGCGCGGGGCCGTCGTCAAACAGAACGTGTGTGCCCAAACTCCACCTACGACAGCGAGGTCGTCATGCGTCTGGTCCCAGCACTTCTTCTGGCCGCCGTCCTCCTGGTCGCCTGCTCAGGGGTGAAGCTGCCTGCCGTCTCCCCCGAGAGCGTCGAGGTCTTCTCCGAGCCCAACGGCCAGTTCCCGCCGGAGGAGTACAAGCGTCTCGGACTGATGGACAGGTCCTTCACCGACGATCAGTGCGCCAGGGAGCTCAAGAGCACGTCCTGCGAGGACGATGAGGTCTGGCAGTTCGGGCTGCAGTGGTTGAAGGAATGGGCGGC
>JBDHHL010000444.1:0-4132 GCA_039589375.1 Gemmatimonadota bacterium
CGAGGTCCGCAGCGCTTTCAAAAAGAGACCGCGCTTTCTCGTTGTCCTCTCTGGTGATCTGGTAGAAATACCAGAACCCCCGTTGAACCCGGTCCCACGCGTCGAGGTTCTGTGACTCCTTGCGCGCAGCCCGCTCCCTCTCGAAACGCCCTAGTTCAGGTGCCAATGATCCCACGATGACCTCAGTGATCTCATCCTGAACCTCGAAAACATCCTCAAGCTCTCGGTCGTATCGTTCCGCCCAGACGTGCCCCCCGGTGGTCGCGTCAATGAGCTGTGCGCTGATCCGCACCCGGTTTCCGGCTTTGCGCACACTGCCCTCTACGACGTATCGAACGCCCAATTCACGACTCACCTCCTTGACGTCCGGGGACGTGCCTTTGTAGGCAAAGGAGGAGTTGCGAGCGATAACGGGGAACCAGCGCAACGCCGAGAGCCGTGTGATCAGATCCTCGGCAATTCCGTCCGCGAAGTACTCCTGCTCGGGGTCGCCGCTCAGGTTGTCGAACGGGAGGACCGCGATGGCAGGGCGGCCTCCGAAGCCGGGAACCGTCAGGTCGTTTATTCCGGGGAGGCTTTCCTTGGGAATGTCGGCTTCTGGCTTCAGCTGGATTCGGTAAACGTAGACAGGTTCGGAGATGTTCTTCAGCGACTGCTCGCCGAGTTCCTCGTAGGTGAGGCCCAACTTCTTGCTGACTTGCTCGTGGAGGGCGCGAGAGATGGAGATCCCCCCTGGCTCGGCCAAGGCCTCCAACCGTGCCGCGATGTTGACGCCATCCCCGTAGATCCGGTCGCCCTCCACCGACACATCGCCCATGTGGACTCCGATGCGGAACTCCATGCGTCGGTCCGTCGGCAGGTCCGCGTTTCTCGCTTGGATGACGCGCTGGATCTCGACCGCTCCCTGGACTGCGTCCAGGGCGGTCGGGAACTCGGCGAGGAGGTTGTCGCCGGGCGAGTCCACGACTCGGCCTCGATGTTCCTGGACGAGCGTCGAGATTTGCTGGCGATACGCCGTCAGTGTGCGGATCGTGGCCGCCTCGTCCTCCGCCATCAGGCGGCTGTAGCCCACCACATCGGCGGAAAGGATCGCCGCGAGCTTGCGCTCTACACCTTCCGGGTCCACTGGGAGTCCCCCTGCGCGAATCCCGCCCTGTGGGGCGATGCTACATCGTTTCGGCACCCCTGGGGAAGCACCACCTGGGTGGTGGGATCTTGGTGGAATCTCGGCCCGAAGGGCCCCGCGTGCTTTCCTGGGGCCCGCCCAACCAGCCACCGGGGAATCGACGAGCCCCAGGCAGACCCATGCTGGGATTCTGTTGGATCGTCTCGGCGGAACGACAACGCCCCGACCGAAGCCGGGGCGTGTCAAGGGCCGGCTGCGATTCCTCAAGGCAATAGACGGGGTGCTCGCACAGGCGATGATCGGAGCAGCCTCGGATGACGGCAACCTCATCAACGGTGCGTTCGAATGTGACAGAGCGGCCGAATGCATTCACGTGACATTGGAGGTCACTGGCGGCCGCTTTTCTGTTTCCCTTTCCCTCGGTTCAAAAGCCCCTTGCCTCCTCCCTTCGTCTCGTTTCCCAGAGCCTCAGCCGCTTCCTCCGCTTCGCTCTCGGCCTGTTTCGCTTCTTCCCTCGCTGCTCGCTCTGTTTTTCTCGCTTCCTTCTCTGCACGTTTAGCCGCTCGTGTTTCGCTGCGTTCTTGCAAGATGGCTGCTTTTTCTTCGTCGGATCTTCCAACGGTTGCGAACCAATCTCCCGCCCGGTTGAAAATCGAGCGTTCACTGGCGTGTTCATAGGCCTTGCTACTGGCTCCCTTCGTGCCTTCGTCTCCCGCAACGGCCGGAAGAGACCAGGCCAAGCAACATAGTACGGCTGCAAGGCTTATCATTCTTCTCATCACGGACTCTCCTTTATTTACACTGGACCCAGGAGAATCGAGCAAGAAAACGCTGGGGCAAGCCACATCACAAGCCGTTTCCTTCCCGAAGACGAAAAGGTACATAGCCTATCGGTCCGCGTACAGGGCCCGTGTTTACTGGCCCGAGGAGGCCGCATTGCACTGGGACTGTCTTGCGCCGAGCTGCCAGGCCCGCCTCCGCTCAGCCGCGCACGCGCAGCCTCCGTCGAAAGTCGAATCTCTGCCCAGAGAGCCGGGTGCGGTGCAGAAAGACGCCTACGGGGTCAGAGGCCGATGCATGGTCCCAGACAGAGAGCCTCAAGATCTGAGCATAGTGCAAGGGCTTCGTTCAGCTGCTTCTTGCACAAACGTAGCGCCCGTCGTCGCCCATTGTCTCTCGGGGCCGCCCTCTTGCAGTCTAACGAGCGATCCTTCGCCGCGGCTTGGCACTGCTTCTGGCCGTCTGGGCCGCGCCTGCACTCCCGCACACAGCTGGCGTCGATCGGGTCCACGCACGATTCGGGGGGGCATAGTTCGCGCGTAGCTCGGCAGGCGTCCCTGGCCTGCTCTCGTGCGAGGTTCGCCGCCTCCCTACACTGAACACGAGCCTCGTTGCAGTCGGGGCTCCAGCCGGGGCAGTTAGGGTCGTCACTACAATCTCGACAGACCTCGCGGTCGAGATCGCACTGGGCGAGCGCAGCTTTCCTTGCGCCCTTCGCGGCGTGGCCGCAGGCTCTGCTAATCTGGTTGCAGGCGCTCTCGCACGTGTGAGCGTCCGCCTCGCTCACATTGAGCAAGGCTAAGAGCGCCGCTGCACTGGCCGTGAGAAGAAGTCGTAGCGCCAGTCTCTTCATGGAACCTACCTCCAGTTTACGCCTCGCCCCGCAACCCCTCTCTGAATCAAGCGTCCCTGCCGCGGATGGAAGGTGGTGAGATCCGGCTAGGCGTGGCTCTGATCAATCGGGTCAATCTTACCACAAAACCATGCCAACGACGTCTTGGCACCGCCAGCGGCAGCTGGGCCAGGCGGTACAGGGCAGCGGCGCGAAGGCCGCCCTTGCGGTGTGGAACGGCCTGCGTCTGCTCGGCCCTACCCGCTCATGTCGACCGACAGCAATCCTTGCCTTTTCAGTCTTGACCTAGCCGATTCTCCCAAATCACGGCTTTCCGTGATGACGGCAGAGACCGTCCGGAAGACTCGTATCGCACTTGTTCTTGTCAAAGCTGTTGTTGTTGCCCTCGTTCTGCAGATCCCAGGTCTCGCTGTTCTCAACTCTGTTCTTTTCCACGTCGTTTGCTTCACTTGCGGGTCCCAGCGCGATACCGACCCCGCTATCCTTGACGGTGTTCTTCTCGATTAGATTGGAGTCTCCATCAACCGAGATACCGTAAGTGGCAGCACCCTTCACGGTGTTCTTCTCAATGCCGCTAGCCGTAACACCGTCTCTCACCAGAATTCCCACCGCAAAGGGGACGCCGCCTATGTCATAGGCCCTGTTCTTCTCGACCAGATGGTCAGTGCTGAGAGCTGCGGGCAGGGGCGGGGCCTCGGCCGCTGCGGATAGCTGAATTCCTCTTGGGAAGGTGGAGAGCCCAGCCGGTGGTGTCCATTGAGTCCGCATTCTGTTCTTACTGATCACCGTCCCAGAACGCTGGGTGGTAACCGACCGGATTAGATTCCCAGAGAAGCGGTTCTTTTCGATTACCACAGTGTTGGATCGAGCCGTAGTATCAACAGGATCAGACTGAGGATTGATGAAGATGCCCTCATAGGCACCAAGCCCTGTAGCCGGTTCCAGATGCGTAAACCTATTCTTGCAAATATGGAGGCCTGAGATGTCGCGCAAGCCAGGTGGTGCGTTTGTTTGCCTATAGGTCTGGATTGCCTGCGAAACGTCACCAGTTCCAACCACGAAGCGATTCTTGCAGATCTTGATGTTCTTGCCGGTCAAGACTATCCCGCTGGAATACTCCTCTGCGCCGACAACCGGGCTCTTGATGACGAAACGATGGATCGAGACATCGTTGGCCTGGATATCGATATTCGGAATCGCCAGCGGGAACGAAGCGGCGGGAACTGTGGCGACGCCTTCGATAATGGGCCTTCTATAGGCGTCATTGTTGGGATCAGAAGCCCGAACTCCCAGCAGTTCTAGACTCTTGGTGATGCTGAGGTCTTCGGTATAGACGCCGGGCTCCACACAGATCTTGTCCCCTGCACTGGCGG
>JBDHHL010000445.1:0-4130 GCA_039589375.1 Gemmatimonadota bacterium
AGTCCGACGACGACGATGCGGCCCTGCGGCGGCTCGCCCTCGCTCTTCTTGCCCGAAACTGGGTCATCGAGCAGGGTGCGCGCGCCGGCCTCGAACACGTTGAAGAAATCGAGCCGGAAGGCTTCGTCCTTGCGCCTGCCGATCTCTTGCATGCGCAGCAAGTTGCAGAGTTGGGGATCCACGACGTGGACGAGACAAGAGAGCGGTTTTCCCCTGCGTCCCGCTACCAGCGCCCGGGCGCGGACGGCCACTTCGGCGTTCACGCCGTCGTCACCGCTCACCGCCACCAAGTGGCTCGCCCTGTGTATGCCGGCGTTCCGCAAGACTTGCCTGTCGCGGGCATCACCGATCAAAACAATGGCTCGGTATCCCCTGGCAGTCTCGATCAGATCGTTCTCTGCGTCCTCTTCGATTATCACAACCCTGTCGCCGCGCTCGCAAAGCGACTTGGCCAGAAGCAGCCCTTTGCGCCCCAAGGCACAGATCACGACGTGACCACGCAGGAAGCGAATCCGGTACCGCTCGAATCGCTCGCGGAAGAGGATGGCCAGTGCCCGGACCGCTGTGTATCCAGCTACCGCCGGCGCAAGCAGCCGAGCCACCTGCAGTTCCCAGGGGACCGGTCCCGACACCGAGCCGGATTCCAGTACGAAAAGCTGGAGGGTAAGGTATAGGACGTCCCAGCTGGACCGCGAGTCTCCGAGCGCCGCGTAGAACCGAGCGAAACCGACGAAACCGAAGATAAGGGCCACAAGGCCGAGCACAGCAACCAAGGGCCACTCGACATACTTCCACAAACGCCGCATGAGATGTCCCCTGCTGGGTCCTAGCTAGCGGTTCACACGTTCCGGGCTTTCGAAGGTCATGTCTTCGCCCGCCTCTCGATGGCCTCTTTCACTCGCTCCAGAGAATCCTCGCCCTCCTCACGGTGAATCCGTGGGAAGATGATGGGCGCGAGAATCCCGTTGAGGACCAGCCCGCCGGCCAATCCCAACACGACGGCCAGCCACATCTTGTCCCATTGTCGATAGGCGAGATACAGGAGGCCTGTGCTGAGTGCCGGCATCAATGCGAAGTACAGGAGTCTCCGGATCTTGTAGGGATCGGTGACCGCATCCGCCACACCGCGGGCAATTACGTAGTTCACGACGACAAAGACGTAAATAGCCAGTGCGAAGGAGGAACTCCGACTGAAGGCGTAGATCGCACCGCCCAGCCCCCCCAGGACGCCCAGCGCACCGAACACCGTTTGAACAGCCCGCTTCGAACTCAACGCGCCAGACTTCAAAACAGCGGAAGCGACCTGCTGCTCCCGTACCACGGGCTTCGCGTTCGGTGCCCTCACGACCGACTCGGACTCCATTCTCATACTCGGCACGCGCTCGATGCCGATACGGATCTTCGCCGCTTTAGCGGTCGCGTCCAGTAGCTTCTTGACCTGCTGTGGCGGTTCATCGGCGGCGACCAACTGGATCGAAGCCGACGCCTCACCGAATTTGGCCTGGAAATCGTCGGAGTGCATGTACGTGAGGTAGGCGTAGAGCTTGTCGGTCAACTGCTCTAGCGCGCGCTGCGTGTCGGTCCACGGTTCGGGCGCCACGATACTCAACACGACCTCACCGCTTGGGTCTTCGCTCACTATGTCGATCCGATTGACATCAGACAGAACCATGGTGTGCCTCGCTTCTAGCGCGAACGTCGCAAATTCGATCAAGAGTAACACGCATGCCGTCCCCGTCGCCCGCGCACGGGAAACCCATCACGGCCGCGACTCCCAGTAGCGCCGGAGCCCTTCGTCGTTGCCGAAAGCGATCTCGTATTCATCGAGGTCGGCCGGGCCGATCCACGCCCAGTTGCTGGATTCCGCATTCATCTCGATCTCGCCGGCAACGGAGCACTCGAAGTACAGGTTGATGCAGTGCATCGTACCGGGCTCGCGCGCCAGACTGTCTTGATAGAACAGGAATCGCGCGTCTTGGCACTCGAGCGCGGTCTCCTCGCGCAACTCGCTCCGAACCGTACCCTCGACCGTCTCGTTGTACTCGACCTTGCCGCCCGGTAGGCACCAGAGGCCGAGGGCTGGGGGCTCGGCGCGCCGCAAGATCAACACTTCCCGTCGCGCATTCGGAACGATCAACCGAACTACCGGTGCCGGATGCGAAGTCCTCTCACCAGCCAAGTACTCAGCTCCTCCCTGCTTGCCCGCAGCGCCCCGCCATCTTCCCAGCACTACTCGGGCGCGGCATCGCCGGTCCGCCGCCTGACGAAGTCGCGCGCGGTTCGCGCGTCCGGCTCTAGACTCACCAGCTTATCTGATGCTGCCCAGCGTACATCGGTCAGTAGCCTCCCGGCCTCGCGTCCGCTTTCGGCGATCAATCCCACGGTCGCGCCGAGCGCCAAAGCGATCCTAAACTCAGCCGCCGCTATCCTCCCCCCGTTGATTCCAATCACGCGCACGTCTACCGGTTCGATACCGGACGCGAAGATGTCGATCCAATTCTGCAACGGCTCGAGCGGCGTGAAGCCGTGGCCCTCGGTCTTGCGCAGCTCCGAGTAGCGCCGGGCGTTTGTATCGACGTGGGCGTCGGCAGGTATCAGCTTCGGTAGGTATCCGATGGTGCGAAGCCCATCGCCATACGCCTCGGCCACGTCGCCGACGAGCCCGCTCACGCCCTCCGTCGTACCGCCCGAGATTATCGTCCCTTCGAATCCTTCGAGCGCCTCCATGAGCAGGTCGGAGTAACGCTCGACCTGCTCCTGCACACGTGGATCGGTGCCGCCCGCCACGATGAGCACAGGTGACCTGATTGGATCGACGTCCGCAGTTGCCAGAGCACCCAGGGGGTCCAGCGCCTGTTGCGTGCGGTAGCGCGCCGCGCGGCTCAGCATCAACAGCCGCCGTACCCACTCGTAGCCGGCCAACCCGGAGCCTACGGTCTTGAGGCGGTCGAGCGAGCCCAGCGAGGTCTCGATCATGAAGGCCGCCGAGCTCAACTGCACGGCGTTGGCATAGGCGTCGAGGCTCTCGTACGGTTCGCCCAGCAACAACTGGAACTTGCCCAAGTCGTAGAAGGCCCAGGGTAAGTTGAAGCCAACCTCGATGTGCGCCCTGCAGCGCTCGATGGCCTGGCGGATGAGCGGCCGGGTCCAGGCCAAGATCGAAGTCCCGTGTTGCAGCTCGCACTCTAGATAGTTGCCCAGCGCGTAAGGCGAGGTCGAGTCGACCTCGAACGCCTGCCGGTAGTACTCCCGCACCTTGCTCTCGTCGATCCCTTTCCAGCTACCGGCCAACGAGCTGATGGCATCCACGTCAGCGTGTTCGGGGGCGCTTGCCAACTCCAGGTAGTTCTGTCCTCGCCCGTATGCCTCACTGTCCGGGTTCTTGCGGTGCTTCTTGCACAGCGCGACGCCCAGGTCGCGCAGCACCGGCTGGTAGGTTGTTTCCTCGGGTTTCTTCACGTGCGGAGACAAAACGGCTATAGCGTTGTCCCAGTCTTCGACGATGATGGCGAGCTTCGCCAGGCGGGCCGCAAGCCTGACGTTCTGCGGATCGTGCGCGAGCACGATCTCCAGGTTCTCGATCTCGCCCCGGAGCTCCTCCTCGTCCAAGTAGGCCCCGTAGCTCTCAGCGTACGTTCTCAGCCGCTCCTCGATGCGCGAGAAGGCCTGGTCCGCCTCCTCCAACGCCGCCGCGACGCTCGCCAGCTCGCGCTGCCACGAGACGGGCGGTTCGAATGCACCCTTGTAGCTGAGGTCGTGGCCGAAGTCGGCGAAGGCGTGCTCCACCATCGTGCGTACCTGAATCTCCGCCTTCAGGCCGTAGACCTCCTCGGGAATCGGGAGGCCGTAGTCCCTATCGTCGCGCAGCAGAACGATATAGTGGATAGAGCGGTAGCCGAATTCGGCCGGCCTGAGCCGCTGACTGGCATCCAGGCTGTTTTCCCAATCGATGTCGAACTCCCGCTCGATAAGCTCGCAGAACGCGTTTACTTCCGAGCGCGTGCGAGCGATCACCCGGCCGCCGCAGAGGTCGGTGAACTCGTCCACGGGACTGGAATACTTGTGGCGTTTGCGCAGCGCTTTCTCGGCGAAGCTGGGCACTTTCTTCGCGCGCGTCTGCACGATCGCCT
>JBDHHL010000446.1:0-4119 GCA_039589375.1 Gemmatimonadota bacterium
ATCGGCACGATGATCTACAATCAGAAGACGGGTGAGTTCGAGCCCAGGAAAGGTCCGCTGTTCGCGAACATCATCCTGGCCGATGAGGTGAACCGCGCGCCGGCCAAGGTGCAGTCGGCACTGCTCGAGGCGATGCAGGAGACGCAGGTCACCTTCGGCGGCCAGACGTTCCAGCTGGACGAGCCCTTCCTGGTCCTGGCCACGCAGAACCCCATAGAGCAGGAGGGTACCTATCCGCTTCCGGAGGCTCAGATCGATCGCTTCATGCTGAAGGTGAGAATCGACTATCCGTCCCGGACCGAAGAGAAAGAGATCATGTTCCGGATGGCGGGGGGTGACACCATACCCGTGGAGGCTGTGACGCGACCGGAGTCGATCCTCGAGGCCCGGAGCGAAATCGTCCGGCTCTACATGGACGACAAGATCGCGGACTACGTTGTCGACCTGGTCCAGGCCACGCGCGAGCCGGCAGAGTACGGGGTTCCGGAGCTGGTGCCGCTGATCGAGTACGGCGCGTCGCCGCGCGCCACCATCTACCTGGCGCAGACGAGCCGCGCACACGCGTACCTGCGGGGTCGAGGATACGTCATTCCCGATGATGTGAAGGCGGTTGCTCCCGACATTCTTCGTCATCGGATCATCACGACGTACGAAGCGGAAGCCGAGGAAGTCACATCGGACGAGATCGTGCGGCGCGTGCTGGAAGCGGTCGAAGTCCCATAGGTCTGGTGTAAGGCACCTGCTAGCGCAAGCGGGTTTTGAATCATGAATATCGAATACCGATTATGGAATAATGAAGTGCATTCATTCCTTTGGACATTCAGCATTCGGTGTTCGATATTCGATATTCAAAGCCCCGTTTCTCAGCCCGTTTGATATGCAAGGCGCCCCACCCCAGTCTGTCCCGCGCGAGGTTCTGCGTCAGGTGAAGTTGATCGAGCTGCGCACGCGTGGCCTGGTCAACACGCTTTTCAGCGGCGAATACCAATCGGTGTTCAAGGGGCACGGCCAAGAGTTCGCCGAGGTGCGCGAGTACGCGCCCGGCGACGAGTACCGGACTATCGACTGGAACGTGTCGGCCCGCATGGGACACCCGTACGTCAAGAAGTACACCGAGGAACGGGAACTGACCGTCCTGTTCGCCGTCGACCTCTCCGGATCGGAGCAATTCGGGACGCGAGGGCGCTTCAAAGCGGAAGTGGCGGCGGAAATCGCGGCGGTGATCGCGATGGCCGCCATCAAGAACAACGATAGGGTCGGCCTGCTAACGTTCACCGATCGGATCGAGGAGTTCGTGCCGCCCAAGAAGGGCCGCCGGCACGCGCTGCGGCTGATCCGCGATCTGCTCGCCTTCCAGCCCTCGGGACGCGGCACGGACATATCGACAGCCCTGGACTACGTTGGCCGGATTCTGCGCCAGCGCGCGATCATCTTTCTGGTCTCCGACTTCCTCGACACGGGCTTCGAAAAGCCGCTCAAGCTGATCCGCCGCCGGCACGACCTCGTCGCGATCACGGTTTCGGATCCGCGCGAGCGCGTGCTTCCCGACGTCGGATTCCTGGAGTTGATCGACGCCGAAAGCGACCGGCGCGTGGTGCTGGACTCGGGGAACCGCTACGTGCGAGAGCAGTTCGAGCATCTGGCCGGCGAGGACGATCTGCGGTTGCGACAGCTGTTCCGAAGGCTGTCCGTGGATCAGATCGATATCCAGACGGATCGCTCGTACGTGCCGCCGCTGATCGAGTTCTTCCGGGCTAGGGAGCGCAAGCTGGCGCGATGATGTGCCTACTCGTAGCCGTCTTGGCGCTGGGCGCGCCATCACAGGCCGGCCCCGCCGGTAGCGTTGATGTACGAGCGACACTGGAGCGCGACTCGGCGCGGATCGGCGAGCCTCTGGTTCTGAACGTGAGTCTCCGAGGCGTGCCGGAGAGCGCCGGTGTCGTGTTCCCAATTCTCCCTGACAGCGGTCATCTGGTCGCTCTGGGTCTTCCGCAAGTGGTCGAGAGTGAGATTGCCGGGGTGCGCACAGCTCGCTACGAGCTGGTCGCGTGGAAGGATGGTATCCTGGAGCTTCCAGGCGGCAACGTCCTCGTGACGATGGACGGTACAGAGCTGGCGGTCCCGCTGCCGAACCTCACGGTGTACGTCGCCTCGCTCCTGCCGGAAGATGCGGACTTCGATACGCTAGCCTGGAGGCCTGCCGCAGACGTCGTGGGCGCGAATTGGAGCTTGCAAGAGAAGCTCGCCGCTGCGGGGCTCGTGGTCGGGTTGCTGTTGGCGGCCTTCGTCTACGTCAGACGGCTCGGGCGCTCGACGCCGGTGCCAGTCCCCTCGCCGCGGCCGGCGCGCGAAAGGGCGCTTACGGCGCTCGACGTCCTAGAGCGCTGTGGCCTCGTGGAAGCCGGAGAGATGAAGGGCTTCTTTTCGGCGCTTTCGCAAATCCTGCGACAGTTTCTCGCTGACACCGAGAGGATCTGGGGGCTAGACCTGACGACGCTCCAGCTCGTGGCGGCTGTCAGCAACGATGGAATCGAGGAAGCTGACCTCGACACGCTCGATCTGCTGCTGACCGAGGCGGATCTAGTGAAATTCGCCCGCTTTCGTCCTTCCTCCGCGGACGCCGCCGCGGCGCTGACCGCTGCGCGCGTCTGGATCGACGGTTTCGAGAGAATACTGCCGGAGCCGGAAGCCGAGTCGGAGGAGTTCGAGGGCACCGCCGAGGCGGAGGACGCGGAGGACGCTGCGTTCGAGGAACTCGAGCGGATTTTCGCCGAGGCCGCCGAGGATGACGATGGTGAAGGGGAGGTCAAGGGCTGATGTTCTTCGAGTCGCCTTGGGCTTTCGCTCTGCTGATCGTCTTTCCGCTCTGGTGGCTGTGGCGTAGGGAGCGCGGCGGGTTCCGCTATTCGCGCGGTGATGTGGCTCGGCGCGCCGGCCGCGCCATGAGCCGGGCGCTGTCAGGCTTGCCCTACGCGCTGCGGGGATTGGCGATCTTGGCGCTGATCATCGCGCTGGCTCGGCCCCAGACGGGCGTGACCACCGAGGAAATCGAGGCTGAGGGGATCGCCATCGCGCTGGTCGTCGACATCTCCAGCTCGATGTTGGCGCTGGATATGCAGCCTCTCGACCGCTTGGAGGTCGCGAAGGTCACCGTCCTTGAGTTCGTGAAGAACCGGAAATACGACCGGATCGCTCTGATCGCGTTTGCGGGCGAGGCGCTCACGCAGGTTCCGGTGACCATCGACTACGCGATTCTCGAGCGCGCCATCCAGAATCTGCGGGTCGATCTGCTGGAGGATGGTACGGCGATAGGCACGGCCCTGGCCACCGCGACGAACCGGCTACGCCGTACGCCCGGCAGTTCGAGGGTCGTGATCCTGTTGACCGACGGGGAGAACAACCGCGGGGAGGTCGACCCGGTCACAGCCGCTCGGGCTGCGGCGGCCTACGGGATCCGAACCTACACGGTAGGAGTCGGAAGCGAGGGGGTCGCACCCGTTCCCATCGGTCCGGGGCCTTTGGGCACGGAGTACGCGAACATGCGCGTGCGGCTGGACGAGGACCTGCTACGGCGGATAGCGGCGATCACTGGCGGACAGTATTTCAGGGCGACCAACGCACGTGCCCTGGAGGAGATCTACCGACAGATCGACGAGTTGGAAAAGACGCCGGTGAACATCCACAGGTATGTAGACTTCGCCGAGCATTTCCGCCCGTTCGTGCTACTGGCCGGCCTGTTCTTGTTGGCGGAGTGGGTGTTGAGGGTAAGGCGTTATCCGCTATATGTCTGATGCGGCGAAGCGAGTAGCGAGAGACTAGACGGTGAGACTCGAGTATCCATTCTGGCTCTGGGGTGCCTTGCTAGCGACTGCGGCGGGGGCGGTGCTGGTCTACGTGTGGCACCGTCGGCGTAGAATGGCCCAGGACGCGCTCGGGAGCTCCGGTATGCTAGAGCGCCTGACTCGCATCGATCTTACTGGCTCGCCCCACCGCCGTGGCGTGCTGGTGGCGGCCGCGCTCGGGCTCATGGGCTTCTCCATGGCGGGTCCACAGTGGGGCGCTCAGGAGGTGGAGGAACAGACGCGAGCCCTCAGCGTGGTGCTGGCGCTGGATATCTCC
>JBDHHL010000447.1:0-4103 GCA_039589375.1 Gemmatimonadota bacterium
GTGGAAAAGTACTTCGGCAACAGTCGGCTGCTGGCGGCCCGATTCGGCGATCTCGGCATGCCCGTCACCTTCTTCGTCGTCTCGAAGCTCGTGAAAGACGATCCGGGACTGGCCGCCACACTGCAGGCCTCGGGAGAGGTCGGATCCCACGGCGTTGACCACCGCCAGGTGGCAGGGCGGCTCTGGGGGAACCAGCTGGCCGCATTGCGACAGGCGCGCAACGATGTCGAGGATTGGGTGGGAGAACAGCCTCTCGGCCTCCGCCCTCCCCGAGAGCTATACGACCAGTTCACGTTGGAGGCGTGGCGCCGCTATGGCGGCCTTTACGTCGCCGGGACGAACCACGCGCGGAGCGCTGCCCCTGAGATCTACGATGTGCCCTCCGGGTCTGTCGTGATCTTGCCTCGTATCGTCGACGACGACTACGCTGTGATGATCACGCGCGGCATGGCCTCGGCGGATTCTCTGAAGGCCGCGCTGCTGGCAGCCCTCCACAAGACCAGATCGCTGAGCGGTCTCGACCTCGTCACTCTACACACCCAACTCATCAACTCCGACCGCCGCCTCGACGCCGTCGAATCGGTCGTTCGCGCTGCCCGAGATGCTGGCGATGTTTGGATGACCGGCGCCGGCGAGCTGGCCGAGTGGTGGCTCCGCCGGTCGCACCTGAGCGTGAAGGTCCGGGAGCGCTCGGATCTGAGCGCGATTCTTACCGTTCGCAACGAAGGACGTGTCTCGGTCTCTTCAGCCTGGATCCGCGTGCATCTGCCGGAGGACGGTGGTACGTACGCGGCGCCTGAGGTGGGTCACACCACCCTCGATTCGGAGGCCGGGCCCTCGGAGCTTCGGATCAAGTTGCCGACCCTGGCGGCCGGGCAGACCATCAACATCTTGGTGCCGCGACGCTCGTCCTGAGCGGCTTACTCCACATCTTCTCGAAAGCCTCGAGTGAGGTCACGTCCTGGTGCCGGTCGTGCGCGTGACGGTCCGGCGTTCGGGCGTACCCTCCTGCGGACGTTCCTGCTGCGGATTGATCTCGATCAACGCCTGGAAGCGGGCGTAGGAGCGCAACGGATCCCAAAACGGATCGACCTGCAGCAAATTGGCCGTTACCGCCGTTGAGATCGAGAGCAAATACTCGAGTTGGTCGATGGCCGCCTCGTGCTCCCCGACCATCACGTAGATTCGCGCCAGGTCGCGTACCCTATCGGAGCCGGTCAGTGCGTCGCGAGAGACCGGGACGAGTTGAATTCCCAACTGGCCGTGGCGTACGGCCTGCTCCTTGAGCCCCAGGCCGGCGTAAGCGATGCCCAGGGCGTGGTGGGGCAGCACGTGGCGTGGTCCGTCCTGCACTCGCGCCTCCAGAACGACACGAGCCGAGTCGTAGTATGCCGTCGCAACCTCGGTCTCCCCCGTCTGGCCGTTGACCTGTGCCTTCGCAAGGTAGTAGTAGGCGCTGTCGATTCCCTGATCTCCTAGAGTAAGGCGGTCCAGAGTAGGAGCGTAGTCTTCACCGAACACGTTGAGGATGATCCACGAGGCTTCCGAGCCGATCAGGAGTTGCGCCGGGTCTATCCTGTAGAAGGATCCTTGCAGAAGGCGATGAGCCCTGTCTGTCGTTCCATCCCATGCCAGGTAGAACCATGCGGCCCACCGGTAGTAGTACGGAACGTCGGCAGCCAGGGCGATGGCACGCTGGAAATAGGGCTCGCCCAGCGAGAATTGACGCGTGTATAGATGGTTCTGGGCCTGCCCCATCACCCAGACGGTGTTGCGCGGGTCGAGTTCCAGCGCCAACTCGGCGTTGATGATCGACCGCTCCCAGTCTCCTTGGCGCCTCTGAATCCAGGCTATGAGCGCCGTGGCGTCCGAGTTGCCGGGCTGACGCCGCTGAACCCAGAGGTACTGCTCCAAAGCCCGGTCATAGTCCATCAGGCCGTAGTAGTGGTAGTCGCCGAGAGCCATGTGGGCTTCGGCGAGGTCGGGCTCCAGTGCAAGCGCCTGGTCCACGGCTTGCCGGGCCCGGGGCAACTCGCTGCTCCTGCCATACTGCGAGTTCAGCCAGACCAGCGCGCGGCCGAGCGCGGCGTGTGCCCCGGCGAAGTCCGGGTCGAGTTCCACGGCGCGTTCGTACATCTCCACTGCTGCCCAGGCGTCCTCCTCGACGAAACGGCGGCCGTATAGCTCGTTGCCGCGTAGGAAGTAGTCGTAGGCCTCCAAGTTACCGGTCGGCTGTATCGCCAACGCCTGGCGTTGCGGTTCGAGCAGCGTTATGTCCAGCGCGAACGCTACGTTCTCGGCTATGGCCGACTGGACCTGGAAGATCTGAGAAAGCACGGCGTCGTACGTCTGCGTCCAAATGTTGGTATCGTCCGACACGCGAATCAGCTGCGGTGTCACCCTGACGCGACTGCGTCCATTGGGCAGGCGGTCCCAGCGAACCGTACCTAACAGGACGTACTCGACATCGAGCTCTTCGGCGATCTCGCTCAGGCTCTTCTCCGTCCCCTTGTACTGTATCGCGCTTGTCCGGGAGATCACGCCGAGTTCCGGGATCTCGGATAGCCGCGACGTTATCTCGTCTGTAACACCGTCGGAGAAGTACTCTTCCTCGGTCAATCCCAGGTTCTCGAACGGCAAGACCACGAGCTTGGTGCGCAGCCCGTCAGTCCCGGGGCCGCCGCGCCGGTCGATTACCCAGTCGAAGACCAGCCAGCCCGTCGCGATGACGCCCCAGAGGGCGAGAACGTAGACCAGGCCGACAAGAGCACGACGCCAGGTGAGAACACGGCGCCCCGTCTTGGCCGGGCGCGCCCGCTCCGGCGAGGGCCTTTCTCCCTCGGGTTCATCCGCAGCTTGCACGCCGACGTCCGAAGGCTCGACCTCCTCCCTTACGACAGCGGCGGCCAACACAACTGGCAGCAACGCGACGAACAGCACGATGGCAAAGCCGGGAAGCCACGTTGGGAGGCTGAAGGCCTCAGTGAGACTCCGGATCACTAGATAACCCGCCGCGGCGCCCAGCAGATAGACTGCCAACGCCTGCCAGATCGAGCGTTTGTGAATCTCGGTGACCAGCCGCTTTAGACTCTGCACTGCGTTACAGGCCCTATTGGTGGTTAATCCGTCCGTGCCGATTGGACATACTGAAAGCCAAGATGAGCACCCCACCTTGTTAGAGCAATCCTGATTCCTCGGTGTTGCGTTTTTGGGGGGAGGCTGGTTGTCTTCGCGGCCGGGTGACTCATCCGGGCGCACTCGACAACTCGGGGCGAGCCCGTCAGATTGACGACTGAAACCGTTATCCTGGAACGTTCACAATCAGGTACGAGCCTGTCGCCCGCGATCGCTTCGGCGTGGGCTCGAGGCTCGTCCCTTGGCCATAGCTGAGGAGGACACATGCAGGAGATCGATTCGGTCACGCAGCAGACGTTCGACGTGGTAGTCAACCTCATAAGCGCCTGGGGGCTGAAGGTGCTTGGCGCTTTGGTGCTGCTGTTTGTAGGTCGCATCGCCGCGGGCTGGGTACGACGCATTGTACGGAGGGGGCTCACTGCGGCAAACGTCGACGCGACGTTGGTGCCGTTCATATCTGGCGTTACGTACTACATCATCCTCATCTCCGTATTCATGGCTGTGCTCGGGCTCGTCGGCATCCAGACGACGTCGCTGCTCGCCGTAATGGGTGCGGCCGGTCTGGCAGTAGGCCTCGCGCTACAGGGGACGCTCTCGAACGTTGCTTCCGGGGTGATGCTCCTCGTCTTCCGTCCCTTTCAGGTGGGGGACTACATCGAAGCTGGCGGCTCTGCGGGCTCGGTCGAGGCGATCGGTCTCTTCACGACCACGCTGAATACGCCGGACAACGTCAGGATCTTGGTCCCGAACTCTGCCGTCTACGGGCAGACGATCAAGAACTACGCGGCCAACGACACGCGGCGAAACGATATGGTCATCGGCATTTCCTACGACGACAATATCGGGCTCGCCGTTGACACGATCAGGCGTGTGCTCTCGGCTGACGACCGCGTGCTCGCGGAACCGGAAGCCGTCGTCGCGGTGGCCGAGCTAGCCGACTCGTCGGTCAATATCGTCGTGCGTCCGTG
>JBDHHL010000448.1:0-4085 GCA_039589375.1 Gemmatimonadota bacterium
AGATCATCGTGCCGATCAGGTCGGCGGGTAGAAGGTCCGGCGTGAACTGGATGCGCTGATACCTGGTATGTATCGTCTCCGCGATGGTGCGGATCGTTAGGGTCTTCGCCAGCCCCGGAACTCCCTCGAGCAGCACGTGACCACCCGTCAGCAGCCCGATCAGGATCCGCTCCACCATGTACTGCTGCCCAACGATTCGCTTGCGCACTTCGCCCAGAATCGCCTCGGCCAGCTCGAGACCCGCCGTGCTCACGACGGGCTCGGCCGTGACCCCGTACGCTTTCTCTGATTCTTCCACTCTGACTTGATCGGTCATTCGGATCGCCGCCGTTAGCGTTCGTCGTGAGAGCGCGAGGCGCGTTGGCGCATCAACGCTTCACGCGCTCACCGCCATCCTCTCGCTTGAAAATCCAGGCTACCGTCGCGCCGGGCCGGATCCTGTTGCCTCTACTCGCCTGGTCGACATCCGCGATGGACCCTTCGTCCGGGCCGGGCGCCTCCGTGACCTCCTCGATGTAGCGATGGACTCTGTCACGCCAAAGCTGCCAATTCGAGGGCCTCAGGTCCACCCACCCCCGCGCTATCAGCCGGTCGTCAACCTGTGTACCCGCTTCCGGCTTCGCCTTCAGCTCTGGACCCCTGAGAACGGAGGCACCGTCGGCGCTGATGATCGGAAGGCCGATCGACAGAATCGTCGTCCGCAGATCATCGTCTTTCTTCAGCAGCTCTTCCGATTCCCTCGCGGTTTGTGCCGGGTCCAGCTCGGACGCTCTCTGCAAGGTCTCGTAGAGGCGCTCCAGAATGTATGCCTCGAACAGCAGTTTGCTCAGCCGCGGCGGCCCCAGCATCTCGAAGGCCACGCTTCGCTGCCCTGTCTCTGCCTCGAGTTCCTCCATCCTGCGCAAAGCGAGCTCGCGCAGCACACCGCCCCGGTACGTGGGCCCCATGGCCGCGCTGTCCAGGGCGCCCACGATATCGAGGCCGGTCGGCTTGCCCCGGATCTCGCGGATCACGATCGTCGCGATCTCCTCCGTCGTCACCAGCTCCATCAGTCCCAGCGCCGAGATCGCCTCGAACTCGTCACGACTGAACAGCCCGTTCTCGCCCATGTCGATGTAGACGGAGTCGAGCTGACCATCGACCCTCGTCCAAGCCGTCTTCGAGTTGTCCAGCGCTTCCTCGAAAGGCACTGAACACGTGGCGTCATAGCGGTTCAGCGGCTTGCCGCGCCAGCTGAGAGGGCCCGCTCCGATACTCTTCCAAGCGATGGCCGCCGTCGGCTTGATCTCCTTGACCGCCGGCGCGCCGGGGGTGCGGGCGGTCAGGAACAGGAGCAGCGAATGGGCGCCCGCGACGCTCGATTTCGCCAGCAGCATGCTGGACGGACGCTGCTCGGAGTGGGTGAACGGGATGTTCAGCCCCATGCCGCCCGTGCCCGACGTACCCACCTTCAGGTAGAATTGTGTGCCGGCGCTCTTCAAGGCGTCCAGCAGTATGTGGACGTGTCGAATCAGCTGCGGCAAGTAGAGGATCGTCAGGTGGCGCTCGACGATGTCTCTGCAATCGTCCCCACCCTTCGCCAGCCCGTTCCGCACTTCCTTTACGCTGCTGAAGACGTCCTGGTAGGCGATCGCCGTGGCCGTGTTGACGCAGTCCACCACTATGTCCGGCTTCTCCTGTGCGAGAAGCTGATAGAGATAAGAGCGCTCCAGCCGCTCCCGATCGTAGGGCCCGTAGATGTCGTCGAGCAGTCGGTTCCGCTTGTCCGTGTCCTCGACCAGTTCACGTCTCGGCTCGTCTTTGAACTCGGTGGAGACCATCAGATCGCCCCAGTCGCGCGCGATCTCGGTCTTGCCCTGCGCAAGCTTCAGCAGCTCCGCGTACCCCTCCGCCGTCTCTTCCTTGGTGAGCGCCGTGATCGTGAGCCGCGCGGGTTGGTGACGCATCATCTTACGCGCAATCGCCATCCCCACGAGGCCGGACCCCCCGAGTATCAGAACACGAGTGTTACGTATCTCCATCGGATACCCTCTGTACGACCGCGGCTTTCAGCGCTGCGACTTCTGCCGCGGTGAGTTCCCTCGACTTGCCAGGCGCGAGATCGCCCAGCTCGATGGGGCCAAAGGAAACGCGCACGAGTCTTTTCACAGGGATAGCGAGAGCCTCCATCAGCCGGCGAATCTCCCGCTTCTTTCCCTCCCGCAAGGTCAGCAGAATCTGCGTACTCTTTCTTGCGCCCGGGCGGCGCGACCGCGGCAGTGCGATCTCCACATCCTCGGCCCGGGCCACCCCATCTTCAAGCTCGACGCCGCGCTCTAGTCGGCGCAACGTCGCTTTGTCCACCGTGCCTTCTACCTCGACGCGATAACGTCGGGGAATCTCGTAGCTCGGATGCAGCAACCGGTGAGCCGTTTCACCATCGTTGGTGAACACCAGCAGGCCCTCGGTCAACAGGTCCAGACGTCCGACGTGAAACAGCCCGTCCGAACCATCCGGCAGCAACGCGTATACCGTCGGCCGCCCGCGTTCGTCCTTGCGCGATGTCAAATACCCGAGCGGCTTGTTGACGGCCAGCCAACGCATCGGAGCTTCCTCGACGCGAACGCCGTCCACGCTCACGACCTGCACGCCGGGAACGACGCGGGCCCCAAGCTCGGTGACGACGACGCCGTCCACGCTGACCCTACCGTCGGCGATCAGCCGCTCGCCCGCCCGACGCGATGCTACTCCCGCGCGGGAGAGATACTTCTGCAGCCGGACGCTCTCCCGAGCCACGACGGGTTGTCACTCCTGTGCGCGCAGCGATATCTGCAGTTCGTCGGGTCGGGGCAGATCTTCCAGCGAGCGAATCCCGAAATGGTCCAGGAACTTGCTCGTTGTCCCATACAGCAAGGGACGGCCAAGTCCCTCCGCTCGATCGACTACCTCTATGAGCCCGCGCTCCTGCAGGTTACGCAGCACACCGGCAACGTTCACACCGCGGAGCTCCTCTACCTCGAGACGGCTCACCGGCTGCCGGTAGGCGATTATCGCCAGAGTCTCGAGAGCCGCCCGCGAAAGACGACTCGTGCGGGTCACGGAATCGAACTGTTCGAGGTAGGGTCCGAACTCCGGTCTCGTGAGGATCTGGAAACCGTCGGCGAGCGGGTAGATCTGAAACGACCGCTCATCGCGTTCGTATTCGTGGCGCAGCTCGTCGATCGCCGCTTCCACATCTTTGGCCGAGAGTTCGCCGCTCGCTTTGGCTATATCCGCCGAAGTGAGCGGTGATTCGCTCGCGAAGAGGACGGCCTCAACTATCCTTGTCGTCTTCACCGCGATAGACCCACAAGGTTCCGAACGGCCGTTCCTGGCGCAGACGGGCCCTGCCGCGCTTCGCCAGCTCGAGGCAGGCCAAGAATGACATCACCGCGTGCATGCGTGTCTTCCAGCGCTGCACGAACCAATCGAACGGCACACGCGCCTTGCGCTTCAATGACTCGACCCACAACTCGATCTTCTCATCCACTGTAATGGGCCGGACCGGTGCACGGTGCGGCCGCTTCTCCGGCGGCGCGGGCAGCGACACGGCTATCTCGAGCAACTGCTCGAGCGTGAGCTCCAGCGGCAGCTCCGCTACATCCGGCGGCGGTCGCGGCTCGACGTAGCCCTTGCCGCGGTGGAGTGCACGCTCGGCTTCCGCGCTCGACAACGCGACGGCGATCTCGCGGAACAGCTCGTACTCGAGAAGCCGCCTGACCAGATCGGAACGGGGATCCTCATCCTGTAGCAGGTCCTCGTGCCGCGGCAGCAGCATCTGTGCCTTGATGCGGACTAGCGTCGCGGCCATCTCGAGGAACTCGCCGGCCCGTTCGAGTGAGAGGCGATCCTCGACGCCCTCGATGGCGGCGACGAACTGAGCCGTGATATCCGCGATCGGGACGTCGAAGATATCGATGTCCTGTGAACGGATTAGATGGAGCAGCAAATCCAGCGGGCCCTGGAACCGCTCGAGGTCGACGACGAATTGGTCGTCGCTCCGCACCACCTGGGCGCTTGTCGGCGTCGGCAGCCTCATCCCCTCAACCCTCGACTCGTGGCCCATA
>JBDHHL010000449.1:0-5466 GCA_039589375.1 Gemmatimonadota bacterium
GTCGACGAGTCGTGGCTTCCACGCGAGATCAGCGACAAGATCACGATTCACCATTTGCTGTCTCATACATCGGGACTCGGTAGCTACTTCAACGACACGTACTGGAACGGCTCTCGCGAGCTGTATCGCGATGTCAGCGACTTCAAGCCGTTGGTGCGGGACGAGCAGTTGGCGTTCGAGCCGGGCGAACGGTTCCGCTACAGCAACACAGGGATGCTGCGCTTGGGGGTCGTGATCGAAAGCACCACGGGCCGAAGCTACTTCGATTACATTGGCGAGAACATCTACAAACCTGCCGGTATGAAGAACTCCGATAGCTATGAGATGGATTATCCTGTCGAAAACCTGGCTATCGGCTACGCCCCGGATGTGGACAGCGAGTATGGATGGCAGAACAACATCCTCCTGCACGTCGTGAAGGGTGGTCCGGCGGGTGGCGGCTTTTCAACCGTCGGCGATCTTCATCGTTTCGCTCGCGGCATGGTGACGGGTAAGCTGGTCTCGGACGGTTCTCTCGACGTCATGTGGACTTCGCAGTCCGAGGCGGGTTACGGCTACGGCTTCGGTGTGGGAGACGGACCGAAGGGCAAGGTCGTCGGCCACAGCGGCGGTTTCCCGGGGATCAACGGGCAGCTGAGCATATTCGTGGATTTGGGATACGTCATAGCGGTTCTCTCCAACTACAGCAACGGCGCGAGCCCACTGGCTGAGCGGATGCAGCAGTTGATCGAGAGAACGAACTAATACTCGACCACACCGACACTGGCGGGTTGGCCCCTTCTGCCCGCTTTGAATGTCGAACACCGAATATCGATTAGCCAATAATGAAGAACGTTCTTGGGAATTCGACATTCGATGATTTTATGAAAGCGACTGGCCTCGACGTGTTAGAGGCGCTAGCGTGGATTGCACGCAAGCTACCACGTGCGCAAACACGAGGAGGCCAGCCATGTCGTACTATGCGGGCATCGATGCCCATTCAAACTACCTCCAGATCGCAGTGGTCGACAGGGGCGGAAATCTTCAGTTGAACACCCGGGTGCGCAGCGAGAATCGGGCGCAACTGCTCGAGACCCTGGCGCCGTTCCGGCCGCTTGAGGTCGTAACGGAGACCTCGCCCTTCTGGCCATGGATCTGCGACTTGTTGGGTGCGGCGGGGATCACGTTCCATCTGGCTCATGCCAAAGAACTGCGCTTCATCGCCAACGCACCACAGAAGAAGGACGCGGTGGATGCGGAGGTCCTGGCGCGCATGCTGCTCACGGGGCTGATTCCGGAAGTCTACCCGCGTCCGCCCGAGCGGCGTGAGCTCTTGCGGTTGGTGCGCCACCGGGCGGCCCTCGTGCGCATGCGCACCCAGCTTGCCTGTCGCATCCACTCGCAGCTTCACCAGAGCGGCTTGCGCTTGGCGCGGGAGAAGCTGTTGCGGAAGCGGAGCGGGGAATGGTTGAAGACGCAGGCCTGGCCGCAGCTGGCCCCGGAACAGCGCGATCTCATCACGAGCCATCTCGAGCTGATCGACCAGCTCAATCGCTTGATCGACCGGCGGATCGAGCAACGGGCCGAGCAGGACGCCCAGGCTCCGCTGCTGATGACGATCCCTGGAATCGGGCCCTACCGCGCGCTGTTGTTGGCGGCCGAGCTTTCGCCGATCGAGCGCTTCGCGAGCCCCGCCCTGTTGACTAGCTACGCCGGCCTCGCTCCCATCACTCGCAGCAGCGGCGGGCACACGCGCCACGGCTCGATTCCCCGGGGGGCCAATCGCTGGGTGCGTGGGGCGTTGGTCTCGACGATTCCGAGCCACGTGCGCCTCGCCCCCGAGAGCAGGCTGAGCACCTCCTACGAGGAGCTCAAACATCGCCTGGGCTGGCGCGTAGCACGCGTGGCCGCCGCCCGCAGGCTGGCCCGCATCGTCTATCGGATGCTCAACAGCGGTGAGCCCTGGCACGGTTAGACCGAACAGCAAGACGACGGGAGGGACGAGTTCCTCATCGAACATGTGCGCTCAGACGACCTTCACTCAATGATTGAACCGTCCCGCTTCGTAGAGAGAGATCATGAGGCAACTGACCTCGCATAGGTGTCCGAGCCGTCGCTAGGCCGTATCTGATCGAGAACGAACCGTCGAGTAACACACACGCACGTGGAACGCTGGCGAAGACAACCTCAAACACCAGGATCGTGGCGCTGCGCGCCACCAAGGGGGACATCTACCCCCTTGACGCCAGTCGCTTCATAGGTGTTCGATGTTCAGTATTGGAAATTCAAGACCTGCCACACACCAAGCGGCTGAACACTACCTAGGACACAGGGCAGCGGGCTTGTTCGTTGAGGAAAGTCAGCTTATTTACCGTTCCTAGGGTCGCCAGATCACGAGAAGAGGACATGCGCGTAGGGATTGGCTTCGACATACACTCACTTGCAGAGGGCCGGCGCCTCGTCCTGGGCGGGGTCGAGTTCGAGGGCGAGGTCGGCCTTCAGGGTCACAGCGACGCCGACGTGGTGATTCACGCCGTGATCGACGCTCTGCTGGGTGCCGTCGCGCTCGGTGATATCGGGCAGCATTTCCCGGACGACGATGAGCGCTGGCGCGACGTGTCTTCCATCGAGATGCTGCGGGCTGTCCGGCGCCTGTTAGAGGCTGAGAACTACCAGCCCGTGAACGTCGATGTCTCGGTAGTCGCCGAACGCCCGCGCCTGAGCCCCAAAGTCGAGGCGATGCGTGGAAATCTTGCCGCAGTCCTTGGAATCGGACCGGAGTTCATATCCATCAAGGCCACCACGGCGGAGAAGTTGGGTACGATAGGGCGGGCAGAGGGGATAGCCGCCTGGGCCGTAGCCCTCGTCGATCGGGTCCAGGCACCGGACCTACCGTAGGGCGGGGGCCAAGGTGATTCGCTTTCTCCACGTACTCCTCGGCGCCGGGGTTCCTGCGGATTGGTTGGCCTCGCTTCCCGAACTAGAAAAGATTCTCCAGGAGCTGGCGGAGGTCGCTCCGCAATGGGTGTATGGGGTGATCGCCGCGGGTGTGGCGATAGAGAACTTTTTCCCGCCTATCCCGGCGGACACCTTCGTCCTACTGGGCGCCTTCCTGTCGGCTCATGGCACGGTGACGGGCGTCGGCGTGTTCGCAGTCACCTGGGGGACCAACACGGCGGCCGCGCTTCTGAACTACGGTCTAGCGCGCAGATGGGGCCGGCTGCTGCTGAACACGCGTACCGGCCGCTGGCTGCTGAGGCCTCGGCAGCTCGAACGGCTGGCGGCGCTCTATCACGGGCATGGAAGCAAGATCATCTTCTTCAGCCGGTTCTTGCCTGCGTTTCGGGTGCTGGTGCCGGTGTTCGCGGGGGTCAGTCATCTGGCGTTCTGGCGGACGGCGATTCCGATAGCCTTCGCGGGCGCGATCTGGTACGGCCTTCTTGTCGTGGCCGGCGTTTTGGCGGGGCGAAACTGGCAGCTGATAGTGGATTCGGTGAACAACGTCAATGCGGTTCTGCTCGTATTGGCGGTCGTTCTTGCCGTCCTCCTGGCGGTTCTGTGGTGGAAGACCCGTCACCACCCCCACGACAGGACCCACGAGACGACGGAGAACTGATGGAGGAGACCGCCCAACGGTTCTACCTCGAGCGCTTCGAGGACTACCTTCGCTTCGAGCGGGGGCTTACCTCGACGACCGCGGCGGCCTACGCCACCGATCTCGGTCAATTCGTCACGTACGCAGAAGAGCGGGGACACGATTCTGCGGCGAACATTGATACCGTCGAGCTTCGCGAGTTCGTCTACAGCCTGAAGACGTCCGGTTTGGCGCCCAGCAGCATCCGCCGGAAGATCTCAGCCCTGCGCAGCTATTTCGGGTTCCTTCTGGCGGAAGCGCTGATCACGTCCGATCCCAGCGAGCTGTTGGAAGGGCCCAAGGCCGGCCGGAAGCTGCCGACCGTACTGACGCCGGCGGAGGTCGAGACGCTGTTGGCGGTTCCGGAAGACGATGCCCCACTGACGCTGCGGGACTGGGCCATTCTGGAGCTGATGTATGCCAGCGGCGCGCGTATCTCCGAGGTGGTTACGCTGCGGCTGCGGGACGTGGACATGCAGGAGGGGCTGGTCCAGGTGCGAGGGAAGGGGTCCAAGGAGAGGATCGTCCCCTTCGGTCGGGCGGCCCGCGAGGCTTTGGTCGCTTACATCGACGGGGCGCGCCCGGCGCTGGCGCAGGCCGCAGGGCGGCATTCCGGCGGAGCGCTCTTCCTTGGCCGACGGGGCCGGCCGCTGACGCGAAAGGCGGCCTGGCAGATCGTCCGGCGAAAAGCGATGCAGGCGGGGATTCAGAAGCGCGTGACACCACATACGTTGCGCCATACCTTCGCGACGCATCTCTTACAGGGCGGCGCCGACATAGCGGCCGTCCAGGAGATGCTGGGCCACGCGGACATATCGACGACGCAGATCTACACACACCTCGACCGCAGCTACCTGAGCGAGGTGCACCGCCGATATCATCCGCGTGCTTGATGCGCGGATCAGAGACACTTATCCTATGATATTATTGATAGATAACTACGATAGCTTCACGTGGAATCTAGCTCAAGCGATCGGCGCTCTCGGCGTGCCGGTGCGCGTGGTGCGCAACGACGAAACCTCGGTCGACGAAGTGGCCGCCTGGGCCCCGCAAGCCATCGTCATCTCGCCTGGCCCCAAGACCCCAACCGAAGCGGGCATATCGGTGGACGTCGCCGCGCGCCTTTCGGGGACGATCCCGATACTCGGTGTGTGCCTAGGGCATCAAGCGATCGCGGTCGCGTTCGGAGGGCGAGTGTCACGAGCGCCGCGGGTGATGCACGGGAAGGTATCGCAGGTCCATCATTATGGCCTTGGGCTGTTCGAAGATCTACCTTCCCCGTTCGAGGCGACCCGGTACCACTCGCTCGTGGTAGAGCGGGACTCTCTTCCGGAAGAGCTTGAGGTGGTCGCGTGGACCGATGAGAGCGATGACGGCGTGGTCCAGGGGGTCCGGCACCGTGAGCACGAAACCTGGGGAGTACAGTTCCACCCCGAATCGGTGAGCACCGAAGTTGGGCCGAAATTGCTGCGTAACATGCTGGTGAGGGCTGGATGTCTCTAGCCCGCAGATCCGGGCTGCACGCGAGTGCGGTCATGTTGGGGCTGTGCCTTAGCGGCCTGGCATGGGAAGCGTCCGCTCAGGAAGTCGTGTTTCGGGCGAGGGGTCGGGGAATGCCGCAGGCCAACGAAGCGCTGACGCGTGTTCTGCAGCGAGGCGACTACCGTGTCATAGCCCGTGATACGGTGCTGGCGCCGGACGGCGTCATCGCGGGCGATGTGATACTCATCCGGGCGACGCTTCGAGTCGAGGGGCGGATCACGGGGGACCTGATCGGCGTCCAGAGCAACATCTTCGCACGGCCGGGCGGCCGTCTTGAAGGCACGGTAGCGGTCTTGGGCGGCGGCTTCTAC
>JBDHHL010000450.1:0-4033 GCA_039589375.1 Gemmatimonadota bacterium
GGCCTGCATCGCTGCGCTGCTTGGCGAGCCCGAGCGGGCTATGGAGCTTCTGCGGGATGCCTACGCTCGGGGCCGCGCGTTCACGATCTTCTTGCACCGAGACATGGATCTCGAGCCGCTACGCGACTACCCGCCGTTTCAAGAGTTCATAGCGCCGAAGGGCTAGGTGCCAGCGCTCGCGCGTCGGCTCCTAGCCCAGCTGCGTACGGCGCTCGGGCATCGACGGTTCACATCATCGGCGCCACGGCGTTGGTGATGAGCCAGTGGATCTTCCAGGCGCCGTCCTCGCCCTTCTTACCCACGTACATCCAGTAGCCCGACTGCGACATCGGTTCGCCTTCGGGCGGGGTTAGCTGCTGCGCGTACGTGCCGCGCGCCACGGCCCAATCGCCGATGATCTCGGTGGCGACCTGTGTGATCTCGGTCTGTGGCGACGCCATGAAAGCCTCGTCTAGGAAGGCAGCGAAGGCGGCCCGTCCTTCCTGCGCGGGCCGGCTGGCGAACATGGTCGCCCCGTCCTCGGTATGCATGGCGGCCGTCCCGGCTCCATCGGCCTGGTTGTAAGCGCTCTGCCATGCCTCACGAAACCCGTCGAGGGCCGCATCGCCGCCGCCCTCAACGGTTGCCAGGCCTTGGGTCATGGAGGCCGCGATTTCGGCCGACGGCTCCGCATCGTAGTTGCTGACCACCCAGTGCAGCTTCCACGAGCCGTCCGCCTGCTTCTTGCTGAACGTCACGTAGTAGCCCGAGAAACCCATGGGCTCGGCGCCCTCCGGTGTCATCTCAACGGAGTAGTTGCCGCGCTCGAACGAGACGTCGCCGTGCACCTTCGTCTCCGTCGCTTTGATCTGGAGCGTCGGAGACGCCGCAACCGCGCCTTCGAGGCCACCGCTGATGGCAGCGTTGCCAACGTAGTAGCCGCCACTGGCCGGCATATAGACGCCGTCTTCCGTGTACAGCCCGGCAACCCCGGCTGCATTCCCCGAGCTGTAGTGTTCCTCGTACGAGGCACGTACTTCGGCGAGCAGGTCGGCCGGCGCGATCGTCGCGGTCGCGGCCTCCTGGGTGGCCGCTTCTTCGGTGGCTTCCTGGGCGCAGGCGACCAGGCCGACAGCCAGACCCAGTCCAAGAAGAACGGGTCCGAGGGGTTTGAACTGCATAGCACACCTCCAGTAAGGGATAACACGCCGCGATAGAATTGGGAGTCGGCTCTAAATAAATAGCATAACTCTGAATCGAGCAACGTCAAATGGCAGGCCTGCAAGCGATTCTTGCTCCGGAATATCCGGTAGAAGCTGGGGACGCGTACCGCTATATTGGCTATCTGCTGAACAGGCGCCTTCGGGTGCTTTCAGCCAAAGCCGGAGATGTGGGTAAGTCACACTATTGACCGGGGTAGGCTCATGGCAGCCACAGCCAACACGACATGGCGCCGCGGCTTCAATCGCTACGTGCCGCTTGCTTCCGTCATCATTGGACTGATTCTCATCCTCAGCAGCATCGCCGTTGCCGACACGGGAACGGGTGTCTACGTGAGAGCCGTGACGGGTACGGTGCTTGTGATGGCGGGGTATCTTTATGGGTCGAATCCGTTCCTAACCAGCGAGCGCAGGTACCCGGCTTTGCGCGGTGAAGTCGACAGGTTCATCGGCCTCGTGCGCGAACTCAACCGGACGGCCATCGGCATCGGTGGCGGGCCGGAGTTCGAGGAAGTGACGCAGGCGATGCGCGAATCCCTCGAGCGGATCGAGGAGCTGGCTGGGAAGGAGTCCTAACGCCGGAGGGCTAGGCGCCAGCGCTCTCGCGTCGGCGGCTAGCCCGGCGGCATGCGGCGCTCACGGTTGGGCGGCAGTTCCCTCCTGCAAGTCGATTCTTCCATCCATGGTGGACAGCCAAAGATTCGGACCACCGCTGCCCAGGGTGCCGAACCTGTGGTTTGAGGTACCCTCGAGTGGGAAGTCCGAATCGATCCTGCCGGTGCTCGAAGAGGCCCGCACGTCGGCGTTGGTGTTGGACGGGACCCGTACGGTCACGTCCCCGTGAATCGTCCAGAACGTCAGATCACGGCCGGGATCGGCCTGGCCGATCACGGCGCTCACCGATCCGTACACAGAAGAGGCCTCGGCGATGCCCGTGGTCGTCAGGCTGACGTTCCCGTTGATGGTGCTTGCGAACGCGTCGCCTCGAAGGTCTTCGGCTTCCACATCGCCGCTCATGACGCGACCGACAAACTCCACGCCGGCCGGCACCCTCAGCGTGAAGTCCACGCTCACGTCATTGTCGCGAGTGCTCATGTTACCCTCTAGACCCGGCCGACATTCGTTGGGCGCCCGCCCGGGGACATCGGGGTAGACCGCGCATATCGTGACGCCTTCGGCGTGCTGGACGACCTCGATGGTAACGGAGGCCGGGTCGTAATCCCGGCCGGTCTTGATCGCGTGGACTACGACCTCGCTACCCGAGGTGAACGACGCCCTCACATCACCGCTTATGTTCTTGATCTCGATCCTGTCCCCGGGCGCGACAACGCCGCTCCAATCGAATTCGTGCGCGCTTGGCTCAGGGCCAGTCGGGTCGTCGTCACCGCAGCCCGCCAAACTGGCGGCAGCGATGACGCTCGCAATCAGAGCTCGTGTGTATCTCATGATCGTTCCTCCTTGCACATCCCGGCCGCCGGAACATCCGGTGGCTCGGTCGCACTATGAGGAACGCGCGTATTCCCGCCGTCACCCTGCTGTCACACGGTTCGAGACGGCTCAAATGCCCTAGCTAGAACCCGCGCTCGATGATCGAAGGTGCCATGAAGGCGAGGACAATCATGATACCGACTATAACGAGCCCGAGCAGCGCGAGGACTCCCTGGATCGTGAAGAACGTCTTCAATCTGTACAAGCAGAAGAGCAGAGCATCTTCATCCCCATGGCGGAATGCTCGCTCGATCGACGTGCTCGACTGATACAACAGCACACCCATCCAGATGGGCAACCACGCGATGATGATGCCCACGATGGATAGGGCGATCAGCACTCCGTAGACGATTGCCAGGACTCCGAGAAGTCGCAGCCAACCCTTACTCTCGAAGATCGGCATAGCCAGTTTCTCTATTTGGTCTGATCGGTAACCTGTGTGGCCGTTCACAACAGCCTCCCTTCGGGTTCGGTTTCGTACTTTTGGGCCTTGCGGATATGCGTTCTAGCTGCGCTTCGCCGCAGCGTGAGCATCAACGGAGTAAAGGCAGTTAGCACGGTGTAACTACGAAGATGGGCATGCAGCAAAGCAGGAGCAAAGGGCAGTGCCTTGCTGGGATTCCATGGCCCTTCGTGGCCGGGGGATCGAGTCCGGCTCCTGGCACCATCAACGGACGATAAGAAAACCTGGATTCCCTGATCCGGCTGCAGCATCTTGTGTAATAGGGGACGGGCTGGACGTCTTACTATATGGAGAACGGAGTCGACGCGCGGCGATCGACGCCGCGCCATAAGCCCGGAAGGTGGTGATCCCTATGATGGCCCGCATCGTAGACAGAACGCGTGAGACTGCCAACGACCGCTTCAAGCGATCGTTCGGCGGGTGGTTCTGGGGGAGCGTCATGCTGGCGGCGGTCTTCCATTTCGCGCTCCTCGAGTACTTCCCGAAGCTGACCGCGGCAGACTTGGGTCGCGTCGATACGACATTCATCGATGTGTTGCCCCCGCCTGAGATCGATATCCCACCGCCGCCGGACGAGATTCGCCGTCCGCAGGTGCCCGTGCCGGCCAGCGTGGATCTCGACGAAGATGTGACGATCCATAGGACCACATTCGACGACAACCCCGTCGAGAACCTGGCGCCGCCGCCGGTGGAGCGAGCCGTGGAAACGTCGCGTTTCACGCCGTACACGGTCAGGCCCGAGCTCAAGAACCCCCGCGAGGCCCTTCGTATCGTGGAACGGAAGTATCCACCTCTGCTCAAGGCGGCCGGGGTAGGCGGCAGCGTCACCGTTCTGGCTCATATCGACAAGCTTGGTCGTGTGGTCGAGGTAGAGACGGCGGTA
>JBDHHL010000451.1:0-4454 GCA_039589375.1 Gemmatimonadota bacterium
GAAGTGGCCGAAGTCGAGACCCCAGCGGCCGCGCACGTCGGCGTGCTTGCGGTTGATGTCGATGTGCGGGTTGATGGTGGCGGTCCCGACGTCGGTGTAGTGGCCGGCGATCACGTAGGTGCCGCCGTCGCGTAGAAGCCGGAAGCCCTCGGGCACCGCCTCGGGGTTACCCGCGCACTCGAGCACCACATCCACGCCTCGTCCCTCGGTCAACTCGCGGATCGCGTGGTCGCGCTCTTCCATCGACTGTTCGCCCACCGACAAGGTGACGTCGGCGCCCAACAGGGAGGCCAGCTGCAAGCGCGCTTCGGGGTCGCCGATGGCGATGACCTTTCCGGCGCCGCGCAACATCGCGAACGCGATGGCCGAGAGCCCCACGGGGCCCGTGCCCTGGACAAGCACCGTATCCCCCATGGCGAGATCGCCGCGTTCGACGGCGGCGAAGCCGGTGAAAAGGCCGCAGCCGCCACCGATGACGTCGTCGGCGGACAACGAATCGGGCAGTCTCAGGATCTGAACGCCCGGCTTCAAGTATATGCGCTCGGCCCAGCCGCCCAGCGGGCCCTCTTCGCGGCACGCCCATGCTGTCCGCGTCGACGCCGTAAGCCTCGAGCACACGGCCGACGCTGATGTGGCCCGGGATGATCGGATACGGTACGCCGGCCAGCCGGCCGTGATGGAGATGGACATCGGTACCGCACACCTCGCTGGCCACCGTCTCGAGCAGGACGCCACCGGGTTCGATGGTCGGGTCGTCCAATTCCCACAACTCGATCTCCTTGCGGGGACCTGTCATCACCGCCGCCTTGATCGGCATGTCGTCTATCCCTTCTCAGTGTCCAACCGCCATTCCGTCCTTGCGCGGGTCCGAGCCCGCGGCCCAGCCGCGCTCGAGACGCATCACCGCCTGGCCACCGCCGAACGACACGCTCCCGTCGGGGAGGATCTCGTGCCCCATCGCCGCGAGCGCCCGGCGTACTTCCTCGCCGATCGGGCTCTCGAGCGCCACCTGCCGTCCCACGAGATGCCGGAAGCGCGGCGCGTCGATCGCCCCCTGCAGATCCATCCCGAAGGCCAACAGGTTCATCAGCACCTGCACGTGGCCCTGCGGCTGAATCGAGCCGCCCATGACGCCGAAGCTCAGCCAGGGCTCCTGCCCGCCTTCCGAGTCGGGCCGCGTGACGAAAGCCGGGATGATCGTATGGAACGGCCGCTTCTGCGGCGCGACCGTGTTCGCCAGCCCCGCCTCCAGACTGAATCCGGCGCCCCGGTTCTGTAGCGCGAAGCCGGTTCCCGGCACCACGACCCCCGAGCCGAACTCCCAGTAGATGCTGTTGATGAACGAGATCATGTTGCCGTACTGGTCGGCGGCGCTCAGGTAGATCGTCTCGCTCGACGTCGCCGCCGCGCCCGGCTCTACCCGATCCGCCGCGCGGTCCGGATCGATCAACGAACGGCGGGCCCGGATGAACTCGTCCGACAGCAATTCCTCGGGATCGACGGTCATGTGCTCGGGGTCCCCGACCCATCGGGCGAGATCGGCGAAGGCGAGCTTCTTGACTTCGATTAGATGGTGCAGGTACTCAGCCGAGTTGTGCGCCATCGTCTCGAGGCCCATGGGTTCGAGGATACGGAGCATCTCGAGAGCGGCGATCCCCTGTCCGTTGGGTGGAAGCTCCCAAACGCGGTGGCCCTTGAAGTCGACGGAGATGGGCTCGACCCATACCGGCTCGTGTTCCTTCAAGTCCGCGAGCGTCAGAAAGCCGCCTAGCTCGCGCACGCGCTCGACGATCCGCTCGCCTAGTTCGCCGCCGTACAGGACGCCGGGGCCCTGCTCGGCGATCGACCGCAGCGTGGCAGCGTAATCGGGGTTGCGGAACCACTCTCCCGCTTTGGGGGCCCGCACGCCCTCGAACAAGTAGGTGGCGCGCGCGCCCTCGTCCTGCTTCAACTTCTCCACCTCGGCGGCCCACTGCCCCGCGATGATCGGCGTGACCGGAAAACCGCCTTCGGCCAGCTGTATCGCCGGCTCCAGGACTTCGGCCAGGCTCATCGTACCGTAGCGCTGTAGCAGCGCGGCCCAGCCTGAGAGCGCACCCGGCACGGTGATGGGCTCGGCACCATGGATCGGCACGCTGGTGTGACCTCTGCGCATGAGTTCTTCGCGCGTGATCAACGAGCCGGAGCGGCCGCTGGCGTTCAACCCGACCAGCTTCTTCTCCTCAACCGACCAGAGGATAGCGAACATGTCGCCGCCGATGCCCGTCATGTGCGGCTCGACCAGGTTGAGCACGGCGGCCGCGGCCACGGCGGCGTCGACCGCGTTGCCCCCATCCTTCAGCACGGCCAGGCCGGCGGCGCTGGCGAGCGGCTGGCTTGTGGCGATGGCGCCGTGGGGCGCGTACACGGTAGAGCGCCCCGCGACGGTGCTGGGGCGTGACTGCTGCGATTCAGCGTTAGCGACCATAGTTACCAGCAGCGTTAGTGTGACTGGGACAAGTCTGCTCATCACGACTCCCTCGGAATAGTGCCTGGTTCTGCGACGCCTAACCCGCGGTGTTCCGGATCAGCCGCATGTAGAAGCGCACCATGTCCGCGCACGCCTCGACCGCCACGCGCTCGTCGGTCGCGTGTACGCGCTTGAAGTCATCTCGGTTCAACGTGATCGGGCTGAAACGGAAGACGTTGGTGGTCAGGCCGTTGAAGTAGCGGCTGTCGGTCCCGCCGACGACCAGGTAGGGCGCGACGATGACGCCAGGGAACATCTCGTGCACGGTGCGCTGAAGCGCGCGGTAGCTCTCCGAGCCCAGGTCCGAGATCGCCGACGGCTCGCTGTAGAACGGCAGCGGCTCGATCTCGATGCGAGAATCATCGATCGTGCTTCGGACGTGATCGATGACCGACGCCACGCCATCGCCCGGCAAGATCCTGAAGTTCACCACGGCATCGGCCGACGACGGTAGCACGTTGTCCTTGACACCGGCGTGGAAGATCGTCGGCGCCGTGGTCGTGCGCAGCATCGCGTTGCCCTCGGGCGCCGCGCCGAACCGGCTCTCGATCAGCGGGCCGAATAGCCAGCGATTGGCCAGGGCCACCCGCCGAGTGAACGGCATCTCGGGCCCCAGGTAGTCGAACATGGCGGCCGTCGCTCCCCTGATCCCTCCCGGCACCTGATGGCTCTCCAGCTTGTGGACGGCGGAGGCTAGTATGCCGACCGCGGTCTTATCGGGCGGCATCGACGAGTGACCGCCTTCCGTGCGAACCGACAACCGCAGGCTGACGAAACCCTTTTCCGCCACTCCGACGAGCGCGACCGGAGCATCGACTCCAGGAACGGCATCTGTGACGACGCCGCCCTCGTCCAGCACGTAATCCAACTCGACGCCTCTTTCCCTCAGCGTCTCCGCGATTACTTTCGCGCCGCGCATCCCACCCACTTCCTCGTCGTGGCCGAAAGCCAGATAGACGGTGCGTCGTGGCTGGAACCCGTCACCCAGTAGCGTCTCGACGGCCTCGAGCTCTGTGACGAGGCTGCCTTTATCGTCGAGAGCGCCGCGCCCCCATACGTATCCGTCGGCGATGCGTCCGGCGAAGGCGGGATGCGTCCATTCGGACTCGGTGCCCGGTTCGACGGGGACCACGTCGATGTGCGCCATGAGCAGGATTGGCTTCAACTCCTGGGCCGTTCCTGCCCAGCGGAACAGGAGGCTGAACTCACCGACGGTCTCCCTCGAGAGCGCTTCGTGAACGGCCGGGAACGACTCCTCGAGGTAGGTCTGAAAACGCCGGAACTGTTCCGCGTCGAAGGCGGCCGAATCCTGATGCGAGACCGTCTCGATTTGCAGAGCCGCGGCCAATCGCTCCGCAACGCCCTCCGCATCGACCGCGATGCCGGTTACCGGCTCGACCTCCATCTGCTTCGAGGCGAAGCGCAGCGCGCGGACCGCCAGCACGGCCAGCAGCAGCGCGACTCCCGTCAGGCTGACGAACAGGATTCTCTTCATGGTTCGCCGATTATCTCTTGAAGACGACCTCGCCGCCGACGACCGTGAGCACGATCGAGCCGTCGAGCAGTTCGCCGGGCTGCGTGCTGCCCACGACGAAGGGATCGATGTCCATCACCGTGACGTCCGCCCAGCGGCCGGGTTCAAGGATTCCCGTCTGCATCTCGAGGAAAGCCGCATGCGCCGCCCAGGCCGTGTAGCCTCGCACCGCTTCCTCCGGCGACATCCGCTGTTCCGGGTACCAGCCCGCAGCTGGCTGTAGCTGCTTGTCCCGCCGGGTGACTGCGGAGTGGAGGCCGTAGAAGATGCCGTGGTCGGAGCCTGGTAGGTCCGAGTTGAACGTGAGCGGCACGCCCGCCAACCGCATGGTCCGCCACGCGTAGGCGCCTTTCACTCGCTCCGGACCGAGCCGCTCTTCCGCCCAGGTCTTGTCCTCTACCGCGTGCGGTG
>JBDHHL010000452.1:0-4021 GCA_039589375.1 Gemmatimonadota bacterium
AGGGAGACATGTCCGATGCCCGAGATTCCTATGCCCGACAGCTCAGGTAGACTCATCGTCCGCCACGCGCTGCGCAGCCGCTTCGGCCTACTCTTCTTGACACTTCTTCTGGCGATCTTGCTGCCGACGATCCTGACACCCGATATGCCGGGCATAGAACTCCTGGTGACAGCCACCGTCACGGTTGTATTACTATCGGGCCTGTACGCAGTTGCCGATAGCAAACGGCATGTAATACTCGGCCTGATATTGCTCGTTCCTGCGATCACGCTCGAATGGTTGTACCACGGCGTGCAGGCTCGTGCGATTGATATCGTCTCAGCGGCCTTCTCGATCCTCTTCTTCTTCTACCTCGCCTGGCTCACGCTTCTGTTCGTTCTCTCCGCTCGCCGGGTCGATGCCAACATCGTGTTCGCGGCGATATGCGTCTATCTCTTGCTCGGCTACACATGCGGCTACGCCTACTACCTAATCGAGGCGCTCGTCGGCGACCTGGACACGATAGCCACCGTGGCCGGAAACCTCGGCTATTCCACTCCGCGCAGCGAGGCCGTTTACTTCAGCTTCGTTACGCTCACGACCCTCGGCTACGGCGACATAACACCACTGGCGCCCCTGACCCGCTCGCTCGCGATCGTCGAGGCGGTGACCGGCCAGCTGTTCCTGGTCACCCTCATCGCGCGGCTGGTAGCCTTGCACATCACTCATTCGAGCCAGAACGAGGCCGACTCGGGACCTCAAGCCGCCAATCGGTCGGGATAGCCGGAAGACGGGACGACACGTGCTGGTGCCAAGTCGGCGGAGGATTGTGCGCCGCCGCCGACCACGGAATAGCCCCCGGGCTTACTCGGTTCTCAGCGCCTGGTTGGGATCGACCCGCATCGCCCGGAACACGGGCACGCTGATCGCAGCGAGCGCGACGAGCGTCATGAACAGCGCACCGCTGGCCAGGAAGAATGGGTGGAGCGCGCTGATCCCGAAAACCATGCTCTCCGTCAGGCTCGCGGTTGCCAGCGCCCCCGCAAGACCGACCGCCACGCCCACCAGCACCAGACGCAAACCCTGACTTACGAACAACCTCAGGACACGGCTCTTGTCGGCTCCCAGCGCAACGCGCACGCCGATTTCATGGGTACGCTGCGAGACGTAGTAGGACATCACGCCGTATGTCCCGGCGACGACCAGAATCAGCGCCGTCACCGCGAAGAGTCCGACGAGTAGCGTGTAGAAGCGTCTGCGCTGGTTGGCACTCCTGGCCACGTCCTCCATCGTACCGATCACCGCGACTGGTATCTGGCTGTCGATATCACGCACGACCCGTCGAACGGCCGGCACCAGTGCCAGCGGGTCGCCCGAGACCCGAACCACCAGGCGCGTGTAGGGCCTGAGTTGGTAACTGTGAGCGGCATAGACCTCCGGAAGCGGCGACACCTCCAAACCCCACTGTCGGGTGCTCTCGACCACGCCCACGATTGTAGCAGTCCACGCGGGCGGCTCGCTGTTGTGTCTGACCCGCTTCCCCAGCGCACTCTCGCCCGGCCAGTACCGTTCGACGAACGCCTGATTGACGACGATGACCCTGTCGGCTTTTGCCTCGCCGCTTGGGATGCTCACGTCACGACGCTCCAGCAGCCGGCCCGACAACAGCGAGATTCCCATCGCCGGGAAATAGTCGGGAGCCACGTAGCGCCATTCGACTACCGGCCGTCGCTCTTCCCGATCGTAGGTCTCTCCCTCCACCAGAACGCTACCGTTGTTGCCTCCACGTAGCGGCACCCTGTTGGTGGCTGCCGCGTACTCCACCCCGGGCAGCGCCTCCACACGCTCGAGCAACCGTTCCCAAAAGACGAAGCGCCCGTGAAGCTCGTCGTAGCCCGGCCCGCTCACCGAGAGTCCCGCGACCAGCACCTGTTCGGTGTCGAAAGCTCGGGGTACGGCTGCCACGTTCAGGTAGCTCACGATGAACAGGGCGGCTCCGTTCGCGAGAACGAACGCCATCGCCAGTTGCGCCACCACAAGACCGCCCAGCAGGCGCTTCTGCTTGCGCCCGCCGGCCTGGCTACCGCGTCCCTCTCGCAGAGAGACCAGGAGATCTTTGCCGGACGCGAACAGCGCCGGTGCTAGGCCAAACAGCAGACCCGTCATTGCCGTGACGATCAGCCCGAAGAGCAACACCATCCCATCGATCTGTATGCCGCCAACCCTCGGTATCTCTGGAGGAATAAGCCCTTTCACGGTGTTCACGCCCCAGAACGCGATCATTACACCGGCAAGACCGCCCATCGTCGACAGCACCAGGCTCTCGGTCAGAAGCTGTCGGATCAGACGCTTGCGTGCCGCACCCACGGAAGCGCGGATCGCCAGCTCAGTGGTGCGGGCCGTGCCCCGCGCGAGTAACATGCTCGCCACGTTCGCGCAGGCGATCAGCAGTACCAGCCCGACCACTCCCAGCATCATCAAGAGAAAACTCCGTACGCCACCGAGCGATCGGCGCATGAGCGGATCGATCCATACCTGGACCTGAGAATTGGTGTCGGGATAGGCATCGGCGAGGCGGTCCGCCATCGCGCGAAGATCGGCCTCGGCGCGCTCGACGGTCACACCGTCTCTCAATCGGCCGAGCGCAACTAGCCAGTGACTTCCCCGCCGGTCCCTGTCGAGCACGATCGGGATCCACAGCTCGGCGTCGCCCTGGGACGATGTCCAGGGCCGCGGAAACTCGTACCCTTCCGGCATGACGCCGACTACCGTGTAGCTCTCACCGTTCACCCTGATCGCACTACCGACGATATCAGGTGCCGCGCCAAAGTAGCGTTTCCAAAGCCGATCGCTGAGAATCGTGACCCTGTGGTTACCCTCGACCTCCTCCTCATCGTTGAACAGCCGCCCTACTCTGGGGCTTATTCCAAGAACGCGCAGCACTCCCGCAGTGCACCGTATACCGAGAACGCGAGCCGCCCCCTCCTCTCCAGCCAGGTTGATCCAGGTGTCGTTGTAGACGCCTATCTCCTCCAGCGAACTGTTCTGCTCACGCATATCGAAGTAGTCGGGCGCCTGGAACGGCATGTACCAGCGAGCTTCCGGCGTGGTCTCCCAGATCGCTACCACCTGCTCCGCATCGGGGTACGGTAGCTCCCGCAGTATCAGGCCCTTCATCACGCTGAAGATCGCGACATTCGCCCCGATCCCGACGGCGAGCGTGAGCACGACCAGCAGCGTGAAACCGGGGCGTCGCGCAGCCTGGCGGAGCGCGAAGCGCAGATCTTGCCCGAGGCCATCTAGAAAGCGTCCGGGCACTTCTCGATTCTGTTTCATCGACGGATAGGTCAGTAGTAGCCGAGCCGGCGGCTGGGGTCCTACCGTTTAGACAGTCCCGGTTGTAGCAAGGTTGTCAGAAGATGGGCTAAGGGGCGAGCGCCGGCTATTCGTCTCTTGCGTGCCAGGTCCGAGAGTCGAGCAATTGGCCGTCCGCGGTCAACGCTCGCATCGCCATCGTGGCGGAGTCGACCTCGAATACGCAGTAGTGGTGGACGGAAGAGAAGACTCTGGAATAGGGGTTCTGTCTTGCCGCATCCTCCACCTTGCGATACAAGCCCGCGCCGCCACCTCCGCAGGTCAAGGCCGTTAGATCGCCGGGAAGCTCTGACCGCTCGTAGACGTGGTCGTGCCCGGCCACCATCGCCGTCGCTCCGTGCTCGACAAGAAGCGGGATCACGGTCTCCCTGGTTTCGCGGGCGGGCCGTTCACGGGGATGGCCATCATCGCCCAGCCGCCCGTGCGGGGCCGAAGAAAAGCCAGGGTAATGGGTGATCAGCAGCGTGAACCTGGCATCCGATCGCGAGAGCGTCGACTCCAGCCAACCGACGTTTTCGCTACCGGGAGACCAATCCTGGGCTCCGTCAATCCCGACCAGCAGGACGCCGCCTACCTCCTGAGCCCAGTTGCGGGCTCCGCCGTCCTCCTCTGGGCCGAAGAAAAGCTCGTCGTAGAGCGGCGCGTTCGCCTCGTGATTGCCAATGAC
>JBDHHL010000453.1:0-3967 GCA_039589375.1 Gemmatimonadota bacterium
GTGCCCTTGATTTAGGACTGGCGTTGTTGAGTTCGGCGTAAGCACGCTGAATGCCGCTTCATGATAGCCTACCGCGTAAACGATGTCCACAAGGATACGTGCCCTCTTTCGCTTATGGCGGATTCTGTTTCTATTGCGGCTTCCCAACTCATCGCGGAGATCTTTCCCATGTCGACAGACACGACTTCGAGATCGTCCTGGGCGCGCTTCGCCGGGATCACCGGAATCGCCTCCGTTCTGGCCTATTTCGGCGCGGCGTTCTTGCCGGTACCGGACGCTGTGGTCCTGGTTCTCGCTTTCGCGTTTGGTCCGCTCTTGAGCGTCTCGTTCCTCGGGCTGTACCGCTACATGTCGGCCCATCGCAACGGCCCGGTCCTGCAAGTCGGTTCCCTCTTCGGTATCATCGCCGGTGTGCTGGTCACGACAATGCTGGTCATCCAGCTGGGGAACAACATGGTCCTGGAACAGGGGCTCGCCGAGGCCGATACCGATGCGGCGAAAGAGTTGCTGCGAACGGCCTGGCGCGCGGTGAACCGAGTCCAGTACCTGATCGACGTTGCCTGGGACGTCTTCATATGTGTCGCTGGGATCCTCGTCGGCACCGCGATGTTGAGCCACCCCAGCTTCGGAAGGATCTGGGGAGGGCTGGGGATCCTGGCGGCCAGTCTCTTGCTGATCCTCAATCTCTACACCTTCCCGTTCGTCCCGGGAGAGTCGGGATTGGTGGATCTCGGCCCGGCGCTGGCCCTGTGGGTGTTCGCCGTCTATGTCCGGCTGATCCTGATTACGGCGAGAAGAGAGTCGACCTGACGGGGGAAGCATGTCAGGCGCGTGTCGGACTTCCCGAGCCGGATTGAGGGTCCGATGACACGGCTTGCCATATTCCTGAGCGAGAACGTAGGAGCTGAGGGATTGCACATGCGATGCACATGTCGCATGTTGAGCGCATGTCAAAGATGGTCCAGGTTCGCAACGTTCCGGAACGCCTCCATTCTGAGTTGGTTCGCCGGGCCAGCGCCCGGGGCCAGACCCTGACCGACTACATCCAAGAAGTCTTGGAGCGCGAGGTGGCCCGACCGCTTCCGGAAGAGGTCTTTGCCCGGATCCGCGGCAGAACCCCGACCGACCTTGGGCGTACTGCACGCGAGCTGATCCACGAAGAGCGAGGGCAACGAGCGGAAGAGGAGAGTCCCTGAACGTCGTCGTGGCCGACGCCTCGGCCCTTGTCGAATACGTGCTGTCGCCGGCGAGCGTGGAGACGATCGCGGCGACGATCGAGGCCCCCGAGACGGACCTGCACGTTCCCGCTCTCTGCGATGTCGAGGTCGTGGCGGTCCTGCGACGCGCGTTGCTCGCGCGACTTCTGCGGGTGAACCGGGCGCAAGAGGCGCTGCAAGACTTTCTCGATCTTCCGCTCATCCGTCACGGCCACGAAGCCATCCTGCCGCGCGCCCTGCAGCTTCGCGACAACTTCTCGGCCTATGACGCGACGTACGCCGCGCTGGCCGAGGCACTGGGTGCCTCGCTGTTGACGGCTGACGCCGGACTCGCCCGGGCCGTGAACCTCAGGCTAGGGATCCGAACGCTTCCGGACTGACTGGGCGTGGGGATCGGGCCGCCGGATCAGGCCCCGCTATTTGCTCCAAGACATCTCCAAGTACATCTTTCGGCCTGAACTAGGCGTCTATACAAGAAACTAGCGCGGCAGCCGAAGGGCGAAGTCCATGTCCCACCTTTCACGACGGACAGAGCAGCTAAGGCGGAGCATGCTGTTCCGGATCGTCGTGGTATATGCCGCTGTCGCTTTCGTGCTCTGGCAGGCGGCGGAGATCGCCGTCCCCGCCCTCAACCTCCCGGCCTGGATGCTGACGTTCGTTGTCGTGGCAACGCTGGCCGGGTTCCCCATCGTCGTGCTGCTGGCGCTCGCGTTCCAGGTCACGACCACAGGTAAGATCGTTCCTTTAACTCGCGAGGTGGTCGAAGCGGCACCCGAAGGCCTGCGGTCGGTCGCCGTACTGCCCTTCGCCAACCTGAGCGCCGATCCGGACAACGAGTACTTCAGCGACGGCGTGACCGAGGACATCATCACGCATCTGGCCAAGATCTCCGGTCTCAAGGTGATATCACGCGCCTCGGTGATGCAGTACAAGAGCACCGAGCGGAATCTCCGCCAGATCGGTCAGGAACTCGGCGTCACGACAGTCATCGAGGGAAGCGTCCGCCGAGCCGGCGACCGCGTACGCATCACGGCGCAGCTGGTCGATCCATGGACCGATCAGCACCTGTGGGCGGATAACTACGACCGCGAGTTGACGGACATCTTCGCCATCCAGAGCGATGTCGCTCTGCGTATCGCCGACGCCCTCAAGGCGACGCTCTCGCCCGACGTACGGGCTCGTATCCAACGAGAGCCAACACATAACCTCGAGGCTCACAACTCGTACCTGTTGGGGACGTTCTACTGGAACAAGAGGACCGGTGAAGGATTACAGCGCGCTATCGATCACTTCGAGCGCGCGATCGAATTGGACCCTGGCTACGCGATCGCCTACTCCGGTTTGGCCGACTGCTACAACTTGTTGCCGTTCTACGGTGACGCCCACCCCGGGGAGGCCCATCCCAAGGCCCGGGCCGCGGCGCTGAAAGCTTTGGAGATCGACGATACGCTCGCCGAGGCTCACACCTCGTACGCTTTCGTCGAATGCTGGTACGACTGGGACTGGTCCTTGGCGGAAACCGCCTTCGAACGCGCCATCGCGCTCAACCCCAGCTACGCCCAAGCGTATCACTGGCATGCCTGGTACCTGACCGCTCGGCAGCAACCCCACCAGGCAATCGCGCGAGTGACGACCGCGCTCAGCCTCGACCCGCTGTCCCTGATCGTCAACACCGACATGGGGGACCTGCACTATTACGCACGAGCCTACGACAAGGCCATCGCCCAACACGAGAAGACGCTCCAAATGGACTCGACGTTCTGGCCTGCCCACGTCAACCTGGGACGAGCCTACGTCCAGGCAGGCAGGATCGAAGAGGCGATCGAATCGCTAGGTACGGCGATCCGTCTGTCGAAGCACCATCCCAGTGGCATCGGCATGCTCGGCTACGCGTACGCTGTTTCAGGGCGGAGGGACGAGGCCCTGGACACGATCGAGCAGTTGAAGGAACTCGCGACGCGAGTGAACGTGCCGTCCTACCTGCTGGCCGTCGTCTACGCCGGCCTGGGCGAGCTGGACCTGGCCTTCGAGTGGCTGGACAGAGCTCACAGGCAGCGTGACTCTGCCTGGCTGATCTACTATCTGAAGGCCGATCCGTGGGCCGATAACCTGCGCGACGACCCTCGCTTCGCCGACTTGCTATCGAGAATGGCGCTCACTTGAGCTAAGGGCTTGAAACCGTCGGGCTCCTTTGCGCCCGTTAGGCCGCCCTTGCTTTCCTAGATTGGTATTACGATATTGTAGTAGTAATACTATCATAAATATGTATTACTTTGCCGAGGCCAGATGATCTTCACGTCCAAACTCACCAGCAAGTCTCAGGTTGTCGTCCCCTCCGAGGTCCGGGAACGCCTCGGCCTCAAGCCCGGTGACCGAGGCGTCTGGGTGCTACGCGACGGCGAGGCCGTCCTTATGAGCGCCGAGCGCTACGCGCGCAGCACCGCGGGAATCCTCGCCGGGACATACGGCCGCAGTCCCGAGGAGGTGGAGCGCTACCTCGAGCGGGAGCGCGAGAGCTGGGCGGACTGAGCCGTGGCCGCCGACCTAGAGCGCTTCCGCAACGACCTAGCCGAGATCTCCAGCGTCGCCCTCGACAGCAACGTCCTCATCTATCACCTGGAGGGGCTTCACCCATTCGTCGAGCTGACCATGGCCCTCATCGCGGAAATGGCCGCCGGCCGGCTGCGGGCCGTGATCTCCACGGTGAGCCTCGTGGAATTGCTGGTGGGCCCCCACAGCGAGGGCTCCAA
>JBDHHL010000454.1:0-3960 GCA_039589375.1 Gemmatimonadota bacterium
CAAGCCCGTCAACATGGGCGGCTCGCTGGGGCGTAACGAAGCCACGTCGCGCGGTTGCCTCTTCTGCACCCAGCAGGCGCTGGCCAACGGCCTCGTCGACGGCCTGGATTCGGTCGACGGCGCCACTGTGGTGGTACAGGGTTACGGCAATGCGGGCGCGATCGCGGCCCAGTTGTACGCCGAGCAGGGTGCCAAGATCATCGCCGCCAGCGACTCGCGGGGCGGCATCCACAACCCGGACGGGTTCGATCCACTCGACGTGCTGCGGCACAAGAAGGAGACGGGCTCGGTGATCGGCTATCCGGGCGCGAAAGAGGTGAGCAACGAGGAGATCCTGACGATTCCGTGCGACATCCTGGTGCCGGCGGCGCTGGAGAACGTGATTCGCGCTGACAACGCGGCGGATATCAACGCGAAAGTGATAGCGGAGGCGGCGAACGGTCCGACGACGCCGGCGGCGGACAAGATCCTGTTCGAGCGCGGCATCCACGTGCTACCGGACATCCTGGCGAACGCGGGTGGGGTGACGGTGAGCTACTTCGAGTGGGTGCAGAACATCGAGAACGAGCAGTGGGAGGAAGATGAAGTAAACAACAAGATGAAGGCCAAGATGGTGAAGTCCACCGACGCAGTGATCGAGAAGCAGAAGGAGATCAACTCGTCGCTGGCCGAGCTGGACGCGGCCCGCAAGAAGCGTGGTCTCGACAGCGATCCGCTCGAGCCGGTAGACCTTCGTATGGCTGCCTACGTCCTGGCCATCAGTCGTGTGGCTGACGTGACCCTCGAACGCGGCATCTGGCCGTAAACCCTTTTTTCCGTCGGGGAGCGGTCGGACGGCTCATGCTCCGGCCGCTCTCCCACCCGTCGAATATCCAATAGTGAATGTCGGATTCCGAGCAACGAAGGTATACTTCACTGTTCTACATTCGATATTCGATATTCGTCATTCAAAGCGTGCCCAACACCGAGCTTCATGACCAGCGCAAAAACGAAGACCAAACCCAAGCCCTTCCTCTTCCCCGAGTTCTGTAAAGCCTGCGGGCGCTGTATCACGGCTTGCCCCAAGGAATGCATCGTCATGGGGACGGAGATCAACCCGGCCACCGGGTTCACTCCGGTTGTGCTGAACCTGGATGTCTGCAACGGGTGCGGTCTGTGCCTGACCGCGTGTCCGGAACCGCACGGGCTCATGGCAGCTCCGGCCGAGGAACTCGATTTCGAATTGGTCGATCCGGAGGAGCTGTTCGGAGAGCGCCCCACCACGGCCCCCGAGCCGGTGACGATCCCGGACAAGCAGCTGCCGGTCCCGTCGGTCGAGCCGCTGGTCCTGAAGGGTAACCACGCATCCGCCGTCGGTGCCGTGCTCGCCGGCTGCCGACATTTCTTCGGCTACCCGATCACGCCCTCCACCGAGGGAGCGGAGCTTCTGGCAAAGCTGCTTCCCCAGCTCGACGGCGTCTTTCTTCAGGCCGTCAGCGAAGTGGCGACCGTCAACATGATGTACGGGTGCGGTGGGGCCGGGATGCGCTGCATGACGTTCACCTCGTCGCCCGGCTTCAGCCTGATGCTCGAGGGGATTTCCTATATGATCGGGTCTGAGATCCCCGGTGTCTTCTTCAACGTCATGCGCGGTGGACCGGGGCTCGGCAACATCGGGCCAGAGCAGGGCGACATCAAACTGGTCTGCCGTGGGCTCGGGCACGGGAACACGCACGCGCCTGTGCTCGCGCCTTCTACTCCCCAGGAGATGCTCGACCTCACTATGCTGGCCTTCGACCTGGCCTTCAAGTATCGCAGCCCTGTCATCATGGCCAGCGACGGATTCCTGGGCCAGATGACGGGCCGGGTGAAGCTGCCGCCCCACATGGTCCAGCCCGGCCTTCCCGATTGGGCGGTCTACGGCGATGAGATGCACCGCCGGAACCTGCACACCTCGATACTACTGATCGAGCCCGACCTCGAGGCTCACAACGTTCGGCTGAACGAGAAGTACGAGCGTATCAGCAGGGACGAACAGCGCGCCGAACTGTTCCAGTGCGACGATGCCGAGTGGCTGATCGTCGCTTGCAACACACCCGCGCGGATGGCTCAAGGCGCTGTGCAGCAGCTGAGGAATTTGGGGCTCAAAGTTGGGCTATTCAGGCCCGTCACGCTGTGGCCTTTCCCCATCGACCACTTGAAGCCGCTGCTCGACCGGATGCGCGGACTGATCGTGGTCGAGGCAGGGAGCGGCCAGCTGGAAGACGAGATACGCCTGGCGATGAGCTACGCCGAGGTCGGATTCATCCCGCCCTTTTACCGACTACAGCACTACGGCGGCGTACTGCCTCAACAGCAGGAAATCGTTGACATGGTCACAGCAGTAGTGCGGGAGGCAGCATGAGCAGCGTCTTCTACGAGCGGTTCGAGCGACACGCCCACGGCGAGGGGCTCAAGGGCCATTCCACCCATTACTGCCCGGGCTGTGGCCATGGCTTGATTCACAAGTACATCGCCGAGGCGATAGACGAGCTGGGCATACAAGACCGAACCGTCGCGGTCTCGCCCGTCGGCTGCGCCGTCTTCATGTACTACTACCTGGACGTCGGCAACACTCAAGCTCCTCACGGCCGGGCACCCGCGGTCGCGCTCGGCCACAAGGTCGCCAACCCCAACTCCATCGTGATCAGCTACCAGGGCGACGGCGATCTTGCCGCCATCGGCCTGGCGGAGATCATCCAGGCGACGCAGTTGGGTTTGCCCATGACCTTCATCTTCGTCAACAACGCCATATACGGGATGACCGGCGGCCAGCTGGCCCCCACGACCCTGATGGAGCAGAGGACGACCACATCCCCCACCGGGCGTAACCGCCTGATGGGCGAGCCAATGAAAATGGCCGAGACGATAGGTCAGCTGGACGGGCCGATCTACGTGGAGCGCTGCGCGCTGTTCGATAACAAGCAACGCGTTAGAGCGAAAAAGGCCGTCAAGAAGGCGCTCCGCCTCCAGATGGAGAACAAAGGGCTGGCCTTCGTGGAGATCCTCTCCGAGTGCCCCACCCACTTGAAGCTGACTACGACGGAGACGGAGCAGTGGGTGAAGGAGAACATGGTCCCGGTCTTCCCGCTGGGAGTCAAGAAGGACGCGGAACCGGAACCGTGGTTCGACCTCGGGGAGCCGAGTTTCGACAGCGAGGAAGTGGTCAACGTCATCGGCGGCACAGATGAGCGACCGCAGCGATTCGGGGAAGGATTCCCGTCCCATATCCACGGCAGGGATATAGCGATCAAGTTCGCGGGGACCGGCGGCGATGGCGCGCAGACGATCGCCCTGCTGACGACACGCACGGCCATAAACGAGGGCTGGGACTCCACGCACATACCCAGCTACGGCCCCGAATCGAGGGGTGGCACGTCGTACGCCGACGTTCACGTGGCCACGGAGGAAGTGCTCTCTCCGGCATCCCCGGAACCGCACATCCTGGTCGCGTTCAACCCGCCGAGCCTCGAGAAGTTCGGTCCTACGGTCCAGCCCGGCGGTATCATCATCTACGACAGCTCGGTGATCCCGAGGCCGCCCAAGCTCGACCCGGCCGTCAAGACGATCGGGGTGCCCTGCGCCCAGATCGCATCCGATCTGGGCAAACCGCTGGTGAAGAACGTGGTGGCGCTGGGCGCACTACAGGCGGCGACCGGCCTGTTCCCGAAGGAGAGCTTCCTGACCACGATGCGTCAGGCCCTGAAGGACAAGTGCGCGCTGCTCGCCTTGCACGAAGACGCGTTCGCATGGGGAGTTAAAGCGTGTGAGGAACATCGAACATCGAACAAGGAATGACGAATGATGAAGTGATGCATACCTTGGACATTGGATATCCGATGTTCGATATTGGATATTCGTCTTCCAGTCTAGCGCAGGCTCCTTACTACCAAGACACAGATCCTCGCCGTCAGGCTCACTGATGGAGGCATAACTATGTTC
>JBDHHL010000455.1:0-3932 GCA_039589375.1 Gemmatimonadota bacterium
CGCCCTGGCGCTCTGCATTTTCTTGTTGGAGTGCCGCCCCGAGAAGGCCTGGCTGCTGCCCCTGGTCACGTTGGTCTGGACCAATCTTCACGGGATCGCCTACCCGATCATGGTGCTCGTAGTGGGTTCCTACGTCGCGGAAGGGGTTCTGACCCGAATCAGTCGTAAGCAGGCCTGGGCGCGCAAGGAAACGATCGGTCAACTCTGGAAGATTGCAGCCATGGCCATGATCGTAGCGACTCCCTTCGGATTCCGTTTGCTCGCCATGCCGTTTCGCTCGACGGAGGTGGCCTCGCAATACATCCTCGAGATAAGGTCCGTGGATCCGTTCACGTTGTTGCAGTGGTCGGTAGGTCCGGAGGGCATCGGACCGCAGACGGCGCTGAACCTGGTGCGAGCGTTCGTGCTGATCGCCGTCATAGTGTTGGCAGTGCACCGGCAGCTCAGAATCAGTCACGCCCTGTTGATCGCAGGTGGAGTGATGTTGTTGATCAAGGGGGCCCGATTCGAGTACTACCTGCTGCTGCTGGCGCTGCCGGCAGTGGCCACGGTCGCGGCGAGATGGGACGCCCCGCTGCGCTTTCGCCGGGGCGTGGCCGTCGCGGCGTGTTTGTTGGCGCTGGCTGGCGCATGTTCGATCCATGCATACTTCCGGGACCAAGCCGAGCAGGTCGTGCCTTACGGCGCCCATGGAGCGCCACGTGGCGTTGCCAATTTCCTGGAGAGCGAGGGAGAAGGCGGGCGCATCCTCCATCACCCCAACCTGGGCGGCTATCTGGCCTGGAGGCTACATCCTCGCTTTCAGATCACAGCCGATATGCAAACGCCCTTCGTGTTCACCGACACCGACATCTTTCATTCAGTCAAAATGTTCAACAACGAGCTGTTGCTTCGACGGCAGCTGGTAGAGTACCGTCCGGACTACATCGTCGCACCCCTGGGGAACTTCGGTTTCGCACGTTACATGACCGAGAGCACTCCGTACGTACCCGTGTTTTTCGACGAGATTTCCGCCCTCTACGTCCACCGCGAGACGCGGCCCGAGGTGGTCGGACGATTCACTTTGCGTCGGCTCAGTCTCACGGAGAACCTCTTGACTCAGGTGTCCAGCCTGGACCAGGAGCAGCTCGAGCCGGTCATCCAGGAAAACGAGCGGATGCTCGAAGTCGACCCCGACGGCGGCTTATTGCATCTGCTAGCGGCGAAGCTCTACCTGCGTGCCGGCTCGCTCGACGAGGCGGAGCGCCACGCGTCTCGCGCGCTCGCACGTCTGCGCGGCAGCTCCCATGCCCATGCGGCCGCCGCTGACGTGGACTACGCGCGTGAGCGCTGGCGGAATGCCGCACGTGGATACCGGCGAGCCGTCGAGCACTCGGCGACCGGGGGCCGGGCTCGTCTTTACAGAAAGCTCGCACGGTCTCATTCACGGCTCGGCGAGCATCGCAGGGCCTACAGGGCCATGTTGAAAGCGGTCAACCTACTCGCGGCCGATACGAACCAAGCGGACCTATATGAGCTGGCTCTCGCCGCGCGTCGAGCCGGGAAGGAGGCCGACGCTCGCGAGTACCTGCGATTCGCCTATTTGCAAACTCCGCCGGGGGACACACAGTGGCGGCGTCGAATCCAACAAGCGCTCGGAGACGACGTCTCGCTTGAAGACTAGCGATCGAAATTCATGAACGAGCGAAAGATCTTCTTAGGCGTGTGGCTGACCAGCCTGTGCGTGCTCATGCTCGAACTGGCGCTGACGCGTCTGTTCTCGGCGACGATGTTCTACCACTTCGCTTTCCTGGCCATTTCGCTGGCTCTGTTCGGTTCCGGTGCCAGCGGCATCGCCATCTATTTCACTCAACGCTGGCTCGCCGTCGAACGGACGCCGTCTTGGCTAGCCCTAGCGGCCGGCCTGTTTGCCGTAAGCGTCGTCCTCGCTCTGTACGCCGCACTGAACAACACCCTCCCGTTAGCGGTCGAGAGGCGAACCTATTACCGGTTGACGATGATCTACTTGGCGAGCGCCCTGCCGTTCTTCTTCGCCGGATGCGTGATTACGCTGGCCATCACGAGGCTGGCCCGGCGAATCAGCGTGCTCTACCTGTTCGACCTCGCAGGAGCGGCGGCGGGATGCATTCTGCTGATCCCCCTGCTTGATCGCCTCGGGGCAGTCGATACGGTGTTGCTGATCGCCGTTTTCGCTGCCGGGGCTGCGGTCTTGTTCGGCCTGGCCGGGAAGGGTAGAGCGCCAACCGTGGCAGCCGGTGTGCTCGTGCTCACGCTCGCCGGGTTTCTCGGGGCCAACTTCACATTCGGCCTGCTGGAGCTGCGTGAATCCAAGGGCCATACCGAGGAGTTGGTGCTCTTTTCGAAGTGGAATTCGTTCTCGCGGGTGACTGTCCAGGGTGATCTTAACCAGCCGCGGGTGCGAATCAGGATCGACTCCGATGCCGCCACCGACATCTTTAAAGACGCTAGTGACAAACGTCGCTATGGACCCGCTCTGCAGAGCATCGCCACCCTGGCCTACCACATCCGCCCGCACGGCGACGTTCTGATCATCGGACCGGGAGGCGGCTTCGACGTGATCACAGCGCGTGTGGCTGGCGCCCGAAAGGTCACGGCGGTAGAGGTCAACCCCATCATCGCACGGGACGTGATGTCGGCCGAGCCGTTCCGTAGCTATTCGGGTGCTTTGTACGAGCAATCGGACGTTCGCCTGGTCGTCGCCGAGGGACGCAACTTCATCCGTAGCTCGCAGGAGAAGTACGACGTCATCCAGGCGACGATGGTGGACACTTGGGCCGCGACGGCGGCCGGGGCGTTTGCCTTGGCAGAGAACAATCTCTACACCGTCGAGGCTTTCACCGATTACGTGAGACACCTGACGGATGACGGCCTGCTGACCATGACCAGGTGGTTCTTCGAGCCGCCGGACCAAACGCTACGACTGCTATCGCTGACCCGGGCCATGATGGACGAGCTCGGCATCGAGAATCCGGCACGGCACATCATGCTCGTGCTGGCCTCGCGGGAAGAACGCGACCGCGTGGCTGTGACCTTTCTGTTCAAGAAGAGCGAGTTCACGGATGACGAAGTCCGGCTGATCGAAGAGTTCGCCGAGACGCGCGACTTTCCGCTGCTCTACACACCGCTGACCCGTCCGGAAAACGATTTCAAGCGTCTGATCGAGGCCCCGGACCCGGCCGTCGTGTGGAATGCCTATCGGACGAACATCGATCCCACGCGCGACAACAATCCGTTCTTCTTCAACTCGCTGCGATTGTCCAACCTGGGGCGAGTCCTCGACAGCTCGGGAGAGTGGAGAAAGACGAATCTGGGCACCCTGGTGCTGTTCGTCCTTCTCGGTTTGACTCTGTTCATGGTCGTGCTCTTCATTCTCGGTCCGCTGGTCGTGGCGGGCGGCCGGGTTTTCTCGACGCAGACCGGCCTCAAGCTTGCCGGCGTCGCTTATTTCGGCTGTCTGGGCCTCGGCTTCATCGTTGTCGAGATCATGCTGATCCAAAAGCTCATCCTTTTTCTGGGTCACCCGGTCTACTCGCTGGCCGTGGTGCTGCTTGCCATCATGGCCTTCGGTGGGTTGGGCAGCTATCTCAGTGGCCGGCTTTTCACGGAGCGGCTACGACCGACACTGATCAAGCTACTCGTCTGCCTCGGGCTGTTGATTCTTGTCTACACCGTGATTCTCTCCCCGATCATCTACGGAGCGGTTCACCTGCCGCTGGCCGCTCGGGTCGCACTTACCGTCACCTTGTTGGCGCCGATGGCCTTGCTGATGGGTATGCCCATGCCTCTGGGGATTCGACTGCTGTCCCGGAGCCTGCCGGAAATCCTCCCATGGGCCTGGGGCGTCAACGGAGCGACCTCGGTCATGGGATCGGTGGCGGCTCTGGTCATCGCGCTGCTCACCGGCTTCAATC
>JBDHHL010000456.1:0-3929 GCA_039589375.1 Gemmatimonadota bacterium
GGTGCGCGCACTGCTCGACGCCGGCGCCGACATCGACCGCCAGCGCGAGGGCGCCGGCGACACCGCACTCCTCGACGCCGTCCAGAGCCACCGCGACGAGACCACTCTCTTGCTGATCGAGCGCGGCGCCGACGTCACCCTCGCCGCCTGGCGCGGCAGCGCGCTTCAGATCGCAGCTGGCGGCAACGCCCGCCCGCCCATCGTGCAGGCGCTCATCGCCCACGGCGCCATCGAGAACGTCCGCGAAGAGAAGCACCTCGTGAGCCCACTCCACACCGCCGCCCGCCGCGACAACGTCTTCATCCTGAGCGCACTCCTCGAAGCCGGCGTCCCCCCCGACGCCACCCTCGGCCCACCCGGCTACACCGCCCTCATGGCCGCCTGCAAAGCCGGCAAGCCGCGCACCGCAAGACTCCTCCTCCAAGTCGGCGCCAACCCCCACGCCAAAACCGACGACGGCCACACCCCGCTCTCGCTCGCACGCGAAGGCGATCACGCGGAGGTGGTGGAGGTGTTACAGGAGGCGGGGGTGGGGCAGTGAGGGCAGAGGCCTGCTGCGTTTCAGGACATTCCGCACTCCGGCCGCTGCAACTGCAACGCACCGAAATCAGGGGCTCCCGCGCAGACGCCGCAGGTCGCCATCCGGTTCGCCCTCAGTCGCTCCTGGCGGGCCCTCACCCGCGCGGCGGCGAGATCGATGACCACCGCGTCCCCGTTGCCGAAGTACATCTCGTCAGGCGTCTAACCGTTGAAGGCCGCATGGGGCATGATCTCATTGTGCGCCCTCACGTAGAAGGCGATGAGGCGCCGTAGCGTTGCCGTATTTTCCAGGTCGTGCAGATACAGCCACGCGTGCCTCAGCGATCGCCAGAAAGCCGTGATCATGGAGTTGGAGAAGCTCACTTCCACCTGCGCCAGGACACGTCTCAATCCCTCGCGGTCGAGCAGAGCGTCGACGTTCCCGTTCACATTCTCCGCGCCTGAGTCAGTCATCACGGTGGTCTCGGCTGCACGGGTACCGAGTTGGCGGCCGGCCTCCAAGAGGATCCGGCAGGTCCCGCCCGCACCCAGCCTCTCCTCCAGGGTCCACGCCAGGATCGCCACGAGAAGTTGTCGATCACTGCGTGAAGGTATGCCCTGGTGCCATCGAGCAACTTGATAATGGTGACATCGATATGCCACAGCTCGTTCGGGCCGTTGGCGCGAATGCCCACCTTGGGCGTGGCTGGGTAGAGACGGCGGCGCGGCCTTCGCCACCCGCCCTCTCGCACCAGCCGAGACCACGCCGAAGGCGACGCGACCATTCTTCCGATACGTTGCGCGTGGCGTGCGAGTCCTCGGAGCGACCAGTGGCGATGGTCATCGCTCTCGACCATCTCTTTCACGGATCGCACCTCGGCGGCCGTCAGCCGTGTCGGCTTGCTTCGCGGACAGCTGGAGCGGTCATCAAGCTCGCACCGAATCTCGGCGCGGCGCCAGCCGTGGTAGCGGGAAGCAGACAACCGCGCGATCCGCAGTGCCACACTCAGCGGTACCACCCTACTCGCTCACTCGATTTCCCGAAGCAGCGCTCGCTTCCCGTTGCCTTCGGGAAGCCTCTCGTAGTTCAGGTGGCGCTCTGACACGCGAAGCATTGCAGCCAGCAGGCCGACGATCGGGCCGAGCACCGCCGCTCGATGACGCAGTTCCTGCAGTTCGGCCAGAAGCTCGGTCTTCTCGGCCGACAGGCTGTCGCACGTGACGACATCGGGGATGCCCCGGTGAAGCCAGCTTCGAATCGTCGACCGAGGGATCTTCAGCTCGGGAAACAGGTCCGGATTGCCTGTTTCCGAGATCATCTCTCGAATGCGGTAGTCGTACGTGCGTCGAGTGCGGAGGATCATCATCACACCCGTATCGGCAGGCCCAACCACCGCGGCACACCACAGAAACGCTCAATGAGTTCGAGGGCGTCGCAGCTGCAACGCCTCCACTTCGGAATGTCCTGAAACGCAGCGGCGCTCCGCCCACTCGCGGTCGGGGTGTTTCTGGGTTTGGGGGCAGAATCCTGTGCGGTCACCAAGCCACAGCTCTGGGTGAGGCCACTCCCTCCCATGGAAAGACTATTCCATCTTCGTGGAACAGTTTTTCTCCTTTCAGCAGAGCAGCGGTTCTGCAGCCGTTTCCAAGTACCCGGATTCGTTCGTTTCTGCTCCTGGCGGCTGACGGGATTAAGACTTGCATGTGTACATCCTTGGGAAGGTAACTTCGCTGTGCGGCCCCCTTTTCCTTCCCATGGGAAAGTCGTTGCCCAGCCCGACGCGCACGTTCCGTTTTCTTGGAGGGAGATGCCATGAAGCCGATTGCAGGGAGGAGCAGGAATCATCACAGCGGAGCGGCGGCTGTGGGACACATCGCTGCCACGAATGTCGGAGCGTGCCGTCGACTGCGGATCGCTCGCGCGGCGGCACTCGCCACCGCCGTCTGGATCGGGTCGGGTGCAGCCGGCGCCCTGGGGCTCTCGCTCGAGATCGGTCAGAACTACACGGCTGCTACCACGTCTACGAGCGGCTCTTACCCGCCCGACGTGATGGGTGCCGTCGGCCCGCAACACGTCGTTCAGCTCATTAACGGCGAGTATCGCGTCCACCGCAAGAGCGACGGAGTCCTTCTTCAACAGACCGACGACGTCGGTTTCTGGGGGGCGATGGGCATCACGCCGGCGGGCTGGCCCTTCGACCCTCGGGTTGTATACGACTTGGGGAGCGGACGCTGGTTCGCCGCCATGGTGGACGAACAGAATCCGGAAAGCAATTACCTCTTTGCCGTGTCTCGAAGCGCCGATCCCACCGACGGTTGGACCGGCTTCACGATTGCGAGCGACTCGACTGGCAGCTCGTGGGCCGACTTTCCGACGCTCGGCGTCGACGCGGACGGGGTGTACATGGCCGCTACCCACTTCTCGTTCTCCGGAGAGTGGGCGGTTACCGGCGCTTCCGTGGTCGTGATGCCCAAGACAGACCTGCTCGGTCCGACGCCCTCGATTGCGAACGCGACCCTGTTCGAGCTGCCGTGGCCGCAGCTGGCGCGCGGACCGCAGCTCGCGGTGGATCTAGATGGCGGGGGCCTCCCCATGCCCATCATCGCCACGACAGGCATCGCCGCCTTGGCCCAGTTCGCGAGCATCGATGGGCCGGTGACGTCGCCGTCCCTGAGCGGCATCGATGGCACCGGAATCGTGAACCTTCCCGCCGCCGCGACCGCACCGCCGGCCGAGCAGCCCGGTCCCAGCCAGAACCTCGACATCTGCTGCAACGACTCTCGCTTCAACTCGAAGTTCGTACTGCAGAACGGCGCTCTTTGGGGGGTGCGCGCGGTCGGCGTGAGTGGAAGAGCCAGCTTGCAGTGGTTGCAGATCAACCCCGATACGAACATGATCCTGCAATCGGGATTCATCACCGACGATGAGCTCGATCTCTACTACCCCTCGATCGCCGTGAACGAGTTCGACCAGGTCGTGATCGGTTTCAACGGCTCAAGCGAAAGTCAGTTCGTGAGTGCCTACGCCGTGTTGGGTGAGACCATCGATGGCGTCACGAGCTTCGGAGACCTGCTGCTGCTCAAAGAGGGAGTCGACTCCTACGAGATGGTCTGGGACAGGCGCAATCGCTGGGGGGACTACAGCACCACTGTCGTGGACCCCGCTGATCCAAACGTGTTCTGGACGTTCCAGGAATGGGCCGACTTCGGCGGTAGCAACTGGGCCACGCAGGTCACACAGCTGCTGGTCGTCCCCGACGCCACCGCTTTCGAGATCGACATCAAGCCAGGTGATCCCAACGACATCAACCCCTTCGGCAAGGGGGTCATCGCGGTGGCGATCCTCGGCTCGGCGACCTTCGACGTCGCCGAAGTCGATGTGCGCAGCCTCGTCTTTGGTCCGGCTGAGG
>JBDHHL010000457.1:0-3918 GCA_039589375.1 Gemmatimonadota bacterium
GTGTTCAGCGCCAAGCGATCGCCGGCACTCTACCGCACTCTGATCGCCGTGGCGCTTCTGCTCGGCATCCCAGCGATCCTCTACGGGATGCAGCGGAACTTCGCGAGCGGCTGGGACGGCGGGTATTCGTTCTTTCTGGGGTCGCAGTTCAACTACTGGGCCAGCATTCTGGTCGCTTTGGGTTGGGTTAGTCTCGTGATGCTGGTGTGCAGGAGGCCGAGTTTCGCGCCTCTGACCCGCCCCTTTGCCGCCGCGGGGCGGATGGCCTTCACCAACTACATCATGCAGACGATCATCTGTACCGCGATCTTCTACGGCCACGGCTTTGGCTATTACGGCCAGGTAGAGCGAAGCGGACAGATCGCCATCGTGGCAGCGGTCTGGGTCTTCCAACTCATAGCGTCCCCGATCTGGCTGCGCCACTTCTTCTTTGGCCCGCTGGAGTGGCTGTGGCGTTCGCTGACCTACTGGCAGCGGCAGCCGTTTAGGCGAAAGGTGCCGGCCGCTGGGGGTTGAGCTGCCTTCGATCTCGAGGCCGCGGGCCAGCCCCCTGATTCACAAATCCTTGACGGGCCGAGGTCTGCGTAATTAGCTTGGTGTGCCACCAACCGGCGGCCGATCACCCTCCCATCGGCTGAATACCCCGTCAAATATAGGCTTTTCGCTTCATACGGCGCGTCCCCTTGCCGCACCCACCGGTAGCCTCCGGGCGGGCGATCCATCCTTGGCAGCAGGAGGAAGAAATGAGAAAGCTCCTCACGGGCGCATGCGTCGCGCTCCTCATCCTGGTCCCGGGCGCGGCCCAGGCACAGATCGGACTCGGCGGGCAACTGAACATTGCTGACGACGTCGATTTGGGGATCGGTGTCCGCGCCACGTTCCCATTGCCGACGACGATGCCGCTGGAGATAATCGGCAGCTTCGATTACTTCTTTCCCTCCACCGGCATAGCTGGCATCGACGTCGATTACTGGGAGCTCAACGCCAACATCGTTTACGTCTTTCCCATCTCCTCTACGACAGTGGCTCCCTACGCCGGTACCGGGCTCAACTACGCGCACGCGTCGGTCAGCGTTCCCGAACTGGCCGGCATGAGCGTCTCGAATTCCGATGTCGGCCTGAACATCTTGGGCGGCGCGAAGTTCAAGCTGGGTCAGGTCACGCCGTTCGGCGAGTTGCGCGTCGAGTTGGGTGGCGGAGAGGAGTTCGTCATCACCGGAGGAGTGATGATGACGCTTGGACGCTAGTAGTTCGCCGCGCCGACGGAAACGTCGGTGGCTGAGTCTTAGAAAAGGGCGCCGGTCTCCGGCGCCCTTTTGTTGGAAGTCCCTACCTGGTCACCAGCGTGACCGGACTGAACAGCATTTGCCCGACGGGGCGCCGACCGGCATCTTGTTGACTCATGACGCCATCGAATGTCCTCCGCAAGGAGAGTGAGAGGCCAACGCCGGGCTCCACGATATCCGGGGGCTTTTCGCCCGCGGAAATCCTGCCGGAAACAACAAGGCGACTCGGGTGGGCTGGTCTCATATTCGCCGGCGGTTTCCTCTTCGCCTTCATCGGATGGCTGCTGCTGGACATCAGCGCGGGCCGGCGGAGGCCTGATTTCGAGCTGAACCTTGCCGTCAACGTCACCGCGATAGTGCTGGGGATCGTAGTCTTCGCGCTCTCCCGTTACTCGAAGATCAAGCCGGATCGGCTTCTCGACTTCGGGCTCGTCTTCTTGGTAGTCGGTTCGTTTTGCCTGTCGATGACCCAGTTCTGGGGGATCTGGCCGGAGTGGTCGGACAACATCCGCTTCGACTACATGGGGGTCCCCTGGGAATGCTGCTGGATCATCCTGTTCCCCTTGCTGGCGCCCAACACCCCCGGTAAGACCCTGGTCGCCGCCCTAATGGCCGCTTCGACGGCACCCTTTGTGTTTCTTCTCTCCAAGTCGGTGGGAGCCACCAGCGCGGAGGCGCCGGTGCCGTTCACATTCGCGTATTTCCTATTGACGACCTATCTGTGCGCAGGGGTGTCGTTCGTGATCTCGCTCAACGTCAACAATGTCGCCCGGCAATTGAAGAAGGCGCGTGACGTCGGCAGCTACAAACTGGTGAAGCGACTGGGCGAGGGTGGCATGGGAGAGGTCTGGGTTGCGAGACATAGGATGTTGGCTCGACCTGCCGCGGTGAAGTTGATCAGGCCCGAAGTGCTCGGCGCGGACGAGCACAGTCGCAAGACGGCGCTCCGCCGTTTTGAGCGCGAGGCGCAAGCCACGGCGGCTCTTAGATCGTACCACACCATCGATGTCTATGATTTCGGTTCCACCGAAGACGGCGCGTTCTATTATGTGATGGAACTCCTCCGTGGGCTTAATCTGGAATCGCTCGTCACGCGTTTCGGACCGGTCGATCCCGGTAGGGCCGTGTCTCTTCTGCGCCAGGCGTGCCACTCCCTGGGTGAGGCTCATGGTAATGGCATGATCCACCGAGACATCAAGCCGGCCAACATACACGTCTGCCGCCTTGGTCCCAGCTTCGACTATGATTTCGTTAAGGTCCTCGACTTCGGTCTCGTGAAGTCTGGTGACGCTAAGCAGTTGGGGGAAACCGACCTCACCGCCGAAGGAGTATCGGCCGGTACGCCAGCCTTCATGGCACCCGAGATGGCCATGGGGAACCGCGAGATCGATGGTCGTGCCGACATCTACTGTCTTGGGTGCGTGGGGTACTGGCTGGTCACGGGTCGGCGTGTGTTCGAGCACGACACCGCGCTCGCCATCGTCGTGGCACACGTACAAGAGCAGCCGGTACCGCCTTCTCAGAGAACCGAGCTTGACATACCCGCCGCCCTGGAGCGGATCATACTGAAGTGCCTGGAGAAGGATCCCGCCGATCGGCCGCAAGGCGCCGCCGAGCTCGATGCGATGCTCGCTTCATGCATGGCCGACTGCGAGTGGAGCACGCAGAGCGCGAAGGACTGGTGGGACCTCCACATGTCCGAGGCCGACTCGTTGGCGGAAATCGATGAGATCGAGGATCTCAGCCCTCAGGAATTCGTGCGCGCCAGGCGCTAGCCATACGCCCCTTCTTCCTACATTAACGCCCTGAGGCGGACTCCACTCGATAGCGGAATCCTCTGAAGTTCACGCGGAAGAAGAGAGCGTACAGCACGGGGACGATCCCCAGCGTCAGGACCGTGGCGAAAAGCAGGCCAAAGATGATCGCGATCGCCATCGGTTCCCACATGGGTCCGCCTCCCAGCCAGAGCGGCATGAGCCCGCACACCGTGGTAGCCGTGGTCAATAGGATGGGGCGCAGGCGGCGCTGAGCCGCCTCGACGATGGCGCGGGTCGGTTGCAGTCCGTTCTCGTCGATCTCGATGCCGATTCGGTCGATCAGCACGATGGCGTTGTTGATGACGATTCCTGCCAACGCGATGATCCCCAGGAAGGTCATGAAGCCGAAGTAGGAACGTGCCACGATCAAGCCGACCGTTACGCCGATAATGCCAAGCGGTATCGTCAGCAGGATGATGATCGGCCGACGTACCGAGTTGAACTGGATCACCAGCAGCATGATGATGATCAAGAGCGCGATCGGAAGCTTTGCGTTGATCGATGCGTTCGCCTCGCCCGAGGTCTCGACTTCACCGCCCAGCTCCCAGCGATAACCCACTCCCCAATCCGAGCTCTCGGTCTCCAGCCAGGGCGTCAATTCGCCGATGACATCGAAGGCCGTGTATCCGGGTTGCAACTGCGAGCTGATGGTCACGGTCTTCAGGCGGTCGCGTCGCATGATCTTGGCCGGCTCCCAGGCGACCTCGACATCCGCGACTTGCTTCAGCGGTACCGACTGGCCGCTCGCTTGGGCGTAGACGTTCAGACTCTCGAGCTTGCCGGCGTCGTGGCGGTCCGCCGCGACGGAACGCAAC
>JBDHHL010000458.1:0-4698 GCA_039589375.1 Gemmatimonadota bacterium
ATCTCGCCGAAGAAATCACCTTCGCCCAATACCGCCAGCCGCTGTTGTTCACTCCCAGTCTGATGGAGGACCTCGACTTCTCCCTGCTGAATGACGTACATGCAGTCCCCCGACTCGCCTTGCTGGACGATGACCTCGCCGTCTTTGAACACCTTGCCTAACGCGCCACCTGACATCTTCTACCCCCAGGTCATCTGCCTTTGGCGAAGGGAAACACGCTAATCGCACTGTTCCAGAGAAAGCGGCTCAGGAAAGCAGGATGAAGAGTACGCTTAAAGATATCCCTGTATGGCGCGCTGCCCGTGAACACATCCCATAGAACCGAGCTCATGTGCGGCCGCTCATATGCGCCGCTCTGCTCCTTCGAGACCATCCGCACAACTCCACGGCGCGTGCAGCCCACCTTCTTCACCATGGAGGTGAAACCGAGGATCAACTTCCCGATCCTGTTGTCGTTCTCCATCGTCCGGCAAAGGGGCCAGTAGTGCCGGCGAAAGTCTTCGCTCGAGATTCCTTCGAGCGCTACGGTCACAGCCGCCGCTTTCCCCGTCCGGTACGCGGCGCCGATCCCGTCCTTATATAGTCTCGTCACACCACAATCGCCGATGAACACCAGTCTGTCGGCAAAAGGCTGGACGGCCGCGTTCATGCTGATACGGGGCGAACAATGGCAGAAGTCCTCGGGAAGCCCCCAATCCGAAGGGAAGCAACGCCTGACTTCGGGCGCCTCCATGAACGCTCGCACAAGTTGAGCATCGATATCCTGCCCGAGCAAACAGAGCGTCACATAGTCGCCCTTCGGGATCAGAGCGCTGAACTTCACCCTGGGAATATCGAGGAGAAACACGTGCATCGCGCTCCCCAGGTGTTTCTCCACGAGATCCTGGCCCAAGAAGAACTCGCTGATGTAAGTACGCGAAGTCTCAGGCGGCTTGTAGTCCAGACCGAACTCGTCGAATGCCTTCAACAGCGTCGTCACCTGGGGAAGGCCATCTTCCCAGGCGAACCCGTCCACTCGCTTTTTGATAACGTTCGCGCCTTTGGCGATCGTCAACTCCTGCAGGTAGCCATCGAAGCTCTGCCAGCGAACCTTCTTGATCCCGCGTGGCCCCGCGCCCCGGTGTACTGCCGCTATTCGCTTCTCGCTGAGCGGCCTGTCGATAGGGACCTCCCGGCTGCCGGCCGTGTGGAGCACGTACGAGTCGATCCCCCTCTGGACCACCGAATCGGGTAGGTTGATCCCTTCTGTCGCCAGGATTTGAACCAGCGATTCCGAGACTATTCCGCCGCACGTATTGCAGCTGGCCGGACCCGACCGTGTGTAGTCGCGTGGCTCGTACACGTCGACCTGGACATCCAGGTCGAGCATCCGAGCCATGTCCATGAGGAAGTAGCTGAAGAACGACCCAGCCGGCCCACCGCCCACCACCGCCACCCGCGATCCGTTTTCCAACTTGAGACCTGAGTCAGCGGACGGCCCATGCTCGCTCAGCTTGCGTTCAAGCACACGCTTCTCTGCGCCGAGCGCCATCTCTGGGCCCCTCCTTCTGCGCTACGCTCCCGCGCCGGAGATGCGACTGGGCCGTCCGGCACTGGAGGTAGCAATGGCGAGCGTACGGTTACGGGTTCCGACCAGTGGTATGGCACGTACTGTGCCGATCGGAGAGCGATAATGCAAATCGCAAAATGCGGCGTCCGGCCTCGACAATCAACGTACTGAGGGCTCTCGGCCGGCAGGGAGCACCGTTGATGCGCGGATGCCGAGAAGAGTGAATGGTAACCGGTGCAAAGGGGTAGTAGCGAACGCTTCAGCGCGGCCGGCGGGGTTTTGCCGGGCGATGTGGGGCTCGTCGGACTTGGGCGAGCACGGTCCTAAACCTCGGCTCGCTACGAATCGGATCCCAGACAGGATCGACCGGAAGGGACAGGAGCTTGCGGTCCCTGTCCTCGACGGCAAGCTGGAGCCGATCGAGCGCCTCGTCGTGATTCCCCACACCCACGCAAGCGGCGGCGTAGTCAACGTGGGAGATCGGCTCACCCCGCGCTTCCCTCGCCTCGAGGTCCTGTCGCTGCCACTGCCAATAGCCCGCGGCACCCTTGTCCCTCACCGCCTCCTCCAGCTCGGCGCTCGCCGCCAACTCTTCGCTGCCAGCGCCGGTGCTGGGCAAGCGCTTGCGCCGCACCGCTGCCGCCTCCGCGTACTCACCCCGAGCGACATGGAGGCGCTCGAGCGCATCCCAGGCCGGCGAAAGCGTCGGGTCGGCATCGACAGCCTGTTCCAGCAGTTCGATCGCGTCGTCCGACTTGCCGATCACGGCCAACTTCCTGGCCGTGACGACCTGCTCGGAAGGAGCCGCTATCCTGATCTTGTGCGCTTCACGCGTCAGAGTGAGTTGCTCCATCTCCCGTCCGAAATCGGTGAAGACCGTGATCCACTCCTCGCTAGGCACGCCGAGGGAATCGAGTTCCAGGCCAACGACTTCCAATTCGCCTGCAATCGAATCCGTCAGCACGGCGACCCGCTTCTGCACCTCTGACAGGATGGCCTGCGCCTCGGGCGAGCCAGGATCGAGCGCTGCCGCCTGCTCGGCGGCTTCATAAGCACTGGTCAGCAGCCAAGAGGTTTCTTCCGGATCGCTCGTCTCGACCATCAGCTGCGATCCAGCTAACGCCTCGAAGGCCGGCGCAAAGGAGGAGTCCTCGCCGACCGCGACCTCGTAGTGGCGGATAGCCTCGCGGATTCCTTCCGGCGTGCCCTTGGATTGCTCGTACCGACCTTTCAGATACGCCTCGTGGGCCGCCGGGTCTACCGGCGTGATTTGAGCGAGTCGTGTCTGTTCCTCCGGCGTCACTTCGGCCTGGATCTCCCTGGCGATCGCCTGGGCCACCTCGTTCTGTAGGGCGATCACATCGGTGAGTTCCCGCTCGTAGCTGTTCGACCACAGGTGAAGGTCCGTCGCTCCATCGATGAGCTGCACCGTGATTCGTACCCGGCCTTCCGCCCGCAGAACAGAGCCCTCCACTACGGCGTCAATCCCCAGTTTTTGCGAGATCTCGGGAACCGACGTGATCGTTCCCGCGTACTGCATCATCGTCGTTCGCGACACGACCCGCAGCGAGGCGATCTGACTTAGCTGAGCGATCACCGCCTCGTGCATGCCCGCCGTGAAGTAGTCCTGCTCGCCCTCAGCCGAATAGCTCTCGAATGGGAGAACCGCGAGCGATCTGATGTTCAGGAGCTCCTCAGACGCCGTCGCGACGGGTGCCGAACCCTCCGGCCCCTGTCCTGCCATCTCCTCCGGAACCGTCATCCGGACCAGCCACCAGCCGGCTGCCAACGCCGTGACGAGGATAACCGCCAGCAACGCCAGGCGCGGTAATACGCGTCCCGGGCGCCCGTGGTAAGGCCCGGTCTCCTCCGTTCTGCGAATACCCTGGGGGGTAAGCTCATAGACCCAAGCGAAGACGAGCGCCACGGGTAAACCAAGAAAGGTGATCAGTACCACCAGCCTCAGCACCCACTCCGGCGCGCCGAAAGCGGGCAACACGATATCGCCGGCCTCTAGCAGCACGAAAGCCACGGCGCCGTAGGCGATGGCGACACGGCCCACGTGACGGCGCCGCAGCTCCGCCAAGAACAACCCAAACCGAGAAGCGTTCTTGTTCATATAGTTACAGTCAGGATCGGCTCCCACTACGCGCCGCCGGGGCCTCGATCTCGGACAACGCTGTGATCTCACCGGCTCGTAGTCATGACAACTGCGAGGCCGGCCGTGTTATGTTTCCAACATGCCCAATATCGCCTTATCCTACCTATATACAATGATGCGGCTCAAGCCCAAAAGGATGCATGGCGCGCCGCCGAGGCTGGTAAGCCGCGAATCGCGCTGCCAGCCGTCTATCTCCATGTGCATCGCAGGCGCTCGATACGTCCACAACCCTCGGGAAAGATGTAGTTCGCGCCGACCTTCACCCTTGCCACCTTGCCTTCAGCCATCTCGAAGATCACCCGTTCGCCGTTCCCGCTCTCGCCGGTCAGGCGGAAGGTATGGCCGCTCTCGTGAGTCAGCTCGGTTAGGCTGCCCTTCGGGTTGGCGGACGGCGGATACCCGTGCCCGTATATCACCAGGCGTTCATCCAAGACCAGAACGTCGGTGACCCAACCGTCGGGATCGTGATAGGTTCCGATGTAGCGGTCCAGGTCGGGTAATGAGACGACGGCGGCTTTCTCGGCGGCAGCCTTCTCGATTGCCGGCGCCACGATATCGAAGGCCTGGCGCACGTAGGCGCCCGGTCCGCCCTCGTCCGAGTTGGTCAGCACGACGACCCCGACCCTCGATTTTGGATCGAAGGCAATCTGCGTCCGGTAACCTCCCACCCAGCCACCATGCCCAACCAGCGTGCGAGTCCCCTGACGCCATACCCCGAAACCCAGCCCGCGTCCACTCGACCAGTCGGGGTCGAGCCAGTGCACGCGGTGCATTTCCCGCAGAGTGCTCCCCTTGAGAATCTGCGCGCCGTCCGCGGGGCCCCTGCGAAACTGGAGCGAAACGTAGCGCGCCAGATCCTCCACCGTTGACGACATGTTCGCGGCCGGCGTTAGGCCTTTCGAGTCGGTCTCCGGGGCCACCGGCTGCGTGCCATCGCGTCGCATCACTTCGTAGCCAGTCGCCAGGTTCTCTCGATCGATGTCCTCGG
>JBDHHL010000459.1:0-3900 GCA_039589375.1 Gemmatimonadota bacterium
AGCACATGCGAGATGGCGAAAGCCCACCACTCCCAATTCCCGGCGATCCCACGGCGCGACACCATGCCTGTCACGTAGAGCGGCGTGTCGACGCTGAACGTCGTGGCAGCCATCGACGTGCCGGCAAGCCACCAGGGCAGGGCCCGGCCGCCGACGAAGAAGTCGGCCATGCTCTTGGCTCCGCGCCGCGAGAACCAGATGCCGATGAAGAGTGTGCCGGCGAGGTAGACGCCTATGACCAACCAGTCGAGGGTGCTCATCAGGACGCGGACGTCACCAGGCGCTGGGCGGCTGCATCCTGCATCAGCGCATCGCCGCACCAGGCGCAGATCACGTTGTCGGCGAAGGGGAGCCGCTCGGCCAGCCGTGGATGGCCAAACAGGACTACCGCTGAGTCCGGGGCTTCCGCCAGAAGTCGCTGCACCTCCGCCACCGTGTCCGCAGAGAGATGTGACCGGCCCTTCCACGCCTTCACTTCAGAGAACAGCGCGACGAGATCCGCGGTCGGCCCTGCGGACGAAGCGTCCTCCGTTCGCACGTCACGCTCCATTAGCGCCACGGCCAGGCGGCCGCGGTCGGGGAGCACGAGCCCCGGCGCCGCGATGAACGATGGCAGCTCGATCTGATCATCATCCACGACGTGCAGCCGCACGCTGCCGCCGGCGCGAAGATCCGGCCAGGCACCCCGCACAAGCCTCACCGAAGCCGACGCCATCTCGAGAGCCTGCGCATAGCTCGAGAAGGGCCCCGGCCGCTTCAAGTCGATCTGAACCGACGCGGCCGCGCCCGTAATGCGGTACGTGGCCTTCGCGACCCGTTGCGGATCCAACGTCTTCTTGTCGAGAGCCGCGGTCAGGGCCTGTACCGTGTCCTCGGGCGACTGCGGGTACAGCACGACATCGCACCCGGCGCGCACGGCCTCGACCGCCGCCTCGGCCTCCGACCGGCCGGAGGCGGATATCGCCTCCATGACCAGGGCGTCGGTCGCGATCAGGCCGTCAAAGGACAGCGCTTCACGTAAGAAGGCGATGATCTTGCGCGAGAGGCTGGCGGGCACACCGGATGCGTCGAGCGCCGGGTAGGCGACGTGCGCCAACATCACGGACCCGACTCCAGCTTTGATCGCGGCACGAAATGGAGCCAGGTCCATCTCGAGCTCCTCACGCGTCGTTGACACCACCGGTAGCTCGGAGTGCGAGTCCTGGGTGGTACGGCCGTGGCCCGGGAAGTGCTTGGCGCAGGCGACCACCCCCTCGGACTGGGCCGAGACTATCCACGCGCGTATCACGTCCGACACGGCAGAGGGGCTTTCTCCAAAGCTGCGCGTTCCGACGATTGGGTTGGAGGGCTCGATATCGAGGTCCACCACCGGCGCCAACACCCAGCCGATGCCTGCCGCTGCCGCTTCCTGCGCCGTGATCCGGGCCGCCTCCAGCAACTCGGTATCGACCAGTCCCGACAGCGCCGCTGCGGGTGGCAAAGGCGTGGCGTCATCCAGCTGATGACCGGCCCCCCGCTCTAGATCCGAGGCGAATAAGAGCGGCCTGCCGGCATGGTCCAAAGCCCGTCCTACTATCTCCCGCATTCGAACGACGCTGCCACCGAACACGCAGAAGCCCCCCACGCCCAGGTCCAGGGCCTGGCGGACCTCCGGCCATACTTCGTCGGGGCTGCGGTCGCCCCAACGCAAGCCGGGAAAGACCAGTCGAGCCGGGTTCATGGCGGTGTCACCTTCCCAAGAATCCTCGCTCCGGCGGCGCCGGTCACCGATGGCAGGTTGCCCGGGGCACCTACCCGGCACAGGTGGGCGAGTATCGCGAACGCGGCCGCCTCCTTGGCGTCCGGGTCCCAACCGAGCGCGGCAAGATCGGTCACTGGGATCGGGTCGAGCCGCTCGGCGAGCATCTGCATCAGCGCCGGGTTGCGGGCGCCGCCGCCCGAGACGATGCACTCTTCCGGCGCACACCCCGCCCCTGCCAGGGCATATCCGTCGGCGATTGTGTGGGCCGTAAGCGCCGCCGCCGTGGCGACGAGGTCGTCGTCGCCCAGGCCCAGCTCCCTACCTCTCGTGACTAACTCGCCCGCGTACGCGGTGCCGTACCGTTCCCGACCCGTCGATTTGGGCGGTTTAGCCCGGAAGTAGTCGTCGTCCAATAGCTTGCCCAGCAAGCCCTCGTGAGGCAGGCCGGCGAAGGCGCGACGGCCGTCGGCATCGTACCGCTCGCTTCCGCCGGAGACAATCTCGACCACACCATCGATGACCGCGACGCCGGGGCCCGAGTCGAACGCGATGACCTGGTGGTCGGATCCATCCGGGGGCACGAGCGTCACGTTGGCCATGCCGCCGATGTTTTGAAGCGCTCGCCAGGTGTCGGGGATCGAGAACAGTAGTTGATCGATGCGCGGCACGAGCGGCGCGCCCTGCCCTCCCGCCGCCATGTCGCGCGACCGGAAGTCGGAAACCACGGGAACGCCCAGCCTCTCGGCAATCACCGCAGGCTCACCCATCTGCAAGGTCGCGCCGCGCTGGCCAGGCGCGGGTGGCTCGTGCCAGATCGTCTGACCGTGACTGCCGATGGCCTCTAGCTCGTCCTCCGAGACCCCTGAAGCATCGATTAGCTGCAGCGCGGCGTCGGCGAACCAGTCGCCCAGACGGAAGTTCAGCAGGCAGAGCTCGCGCGGATAACCGACCAGACCCGCCTTGATGGCCTCCCTCTGCTGGTCGGTGTAGGGCACCGACAGGAACGCTTCCAAGAAGGCGCCCAGGCGGCCTTCCTCTTCCTCGATCTGGACCAGCGCGGCGTCCACGCCGTCCAGCGAGGTGCCGGACATCAATCCCAGGTAACGAAGCGGCAAGGCTCTATGTCTATGATGGTTCAGTTGTCCGCCAGGCGTCGGATCGCCTGCAAGTGAACGTAGTCGTGCCACACGATGTGCCGCAGTGTCTGATAAACGGAAACCGGCCCGTACAGCTCGTGGTTGCAGGTCCGGCTCCAATACGAGCGGGGCGCCTCTTCCACCAGCGCGACCAGCCGGGCGCGACTGTCGCGAAGCCGTGACAGCAGCGACTCGATCGGCGCCTCGCGGGCTCCGCCGTCGAAGACCTTCTGATTCTCTACATCATCATCGCGGTTCGCGATCGATGGCTCCTCCTCGCTGAGGATGAGCTTGATGCGCTGGCCTATGATCGTATCGCTCTCGATCAAGTGCTCGATCTGCTCCTTCGCGCACCACTTCCCCTCGGCCGGCCGCGCGCTAGAAAGCTCATCCGGAGCAGCGGCGACGGCGGCCGAGACCGATTGCGGCAACGCCGCCAATGCACGGAGCGTGATCTCGACGCTCGGCCCGCCGGGCGGTTCCGCCGGATAGTGACGGAACGGATCGTCGGTGCCACGATCGCTTCGCACCGCCTCCGCCGCAGCCAGCGTACCGCGCACGAATCCGTCCGACTCCTCCAGGTACAGCTCCGCCAGCTCGCGGCTCAGTCCGGCGCTCTTCATCACGATGGCCAGCTTCGCCGAGCCGCCCGCTGCATCCAGCGCTCGCTGCGCTTCCTCGCGCGAACCGCCGGCGGCCGCCATCACGATCCGCTGACTGCGGTCGACCAGTTTCTGGCTCATCGTCCGCAGGTCGACCATCAGGTTGCCGTACACCTTGCCCAGCCGGATCATGGCGCCCGTCGTGATCAGGTTCAGCGTCAGCTTGGTCGCGGTCCCCGCCTTCATGCGCGTCGAGCCGGCGACGACTTCGGGGCCGACCAGCGGAACCACGCACACGTCCACCAGTTCGCGCATCTCCTCGCCGGGCTCGGTGCAACAGAAGAAGCCCGTCGCCGCGCCTAGCTGCACAGCGCGTTGCAGCGCCCCGCGCACGTACGGCGTCGTGCTGGACGTCGCTATG
>JBDHHL010000460.1:0-3888 GCA_039589375.1 Gemmatimonadota bacterium
CGGTTGAAGGCCTACCGGAGGATCCGTGGTCTCTCAAGGAAGAGGCTGGCGAGAATACTGGGCGTGGACGAGGCCACGGTCTCGCGCTGGGAGACGGGAAAGCGCCAGCCGCGGGATGAGCATGCCCGTCGAGTCCGGGAGCTGTTGGCCGGCTCACCTGAGCTTTCCTATTCGAACGCCTAGCACTAGCTGAGTGTCTGTCGCTCGATCTGGAGCGCCCTTTCCCAACGCAGCCTGCCATTGCAGAATGCGAATTCAGCAACCCGCCCCCGCATTCCCGGAGGTACGTTATGCCCCGAAGGTTAATCCCGCTAGCTCTTGCGCTCGGCCTCGCCAACTGCTCAACCAAGTCTCACAGTCCGACACCACATCCCGGCGCATCGGAACTCGAAGTCGCTGTGAGTGTGGACGGCAGACGTTGGGTTCAGGTTGAGAACTTCGATAGTTCCGGCCCGAACGATGCACACTTCGTGCTGGATCGTGAGAACGGCTCGATCAGTTTCGGGGATGGCAGTCACGGCCGTCGCCCGCCTGCCGGTTCCCGTATCCAGGCAACGTACCGCTATGGAGGTGGCGCCGAGGGCAACGTAGTGAGTGTAAGCTTTGTTCAGCCGAAGATGGACCGGGCAGCGGCATCGCTATTGTGTCTGGTGATCAAGCAACAGAAAGACGGCATTGCTATCAAGCCGTGCGAGGACGGCCTGAGGCGCTGATGGGTTCTGGAATGACCGGGTGGGGCTCGAACGCACGACCTGCGGATTAAAAGGCGTCACACGGCTGCAGAGTTTACTGGAAAACCCAGTACCTTAGCGACTTCTACAGAGATATTCCCACACGCTCAGTGTGCCAAGATGGGAGATTCTCGGCGGAGTCAGCACACATCTTACACACCGTTGGAGCAGCCCTATTCACTTGGCCAGCAGTGCCTGGAAGCGCGGGTGGTCGCGGAGGGGGCCAGACTCAGTTGATGCAGGCCAGGCAATACACAAGGTCGCTGACGCGCTAATCCGCTGGGACTCCTACTGAGAGAGCTTGACAAGTCGCGCCTCAGCATCGAGCAACAGCGGCTGATCTTCGTCCGCGTCTTTCCAGGCCCCCATGAATTCTCTGTACGCGGCCAAGGCACCCGCAGTGTCACCCGCAGCTTCTAGAGCGTTTCCTTTGTGATAGAGCAGGGTCTTCGCGAATGGTCGAACGCGAAATTCCTCGTCGAACACTTCGGCGGCAGCCAGTGGCTGACCATCCGCCAGATACGCTCCTCCCAGAGCACATCCGTAGCGGGCAGAATCATAGTATCTGCGAAACAATGCCGGCACGGCCAAGGCTTCTTCGAAGCGCGAAACTGCCTCACGAGTCCGGCCCCGCCCCAGGGCGATCAGTCCTTCCAGATAGCTGTACTCGGCTTTGGCCGCTTGCCGGTAGCTCGAGATCTCGAGCAAACGTCGCGCATCGCCCTCACAAGCAGCCGTGTCATCCAGAGAAAGGTACGAGGCAGCCCGGCCGCCCAAGCTGCTAACGTGATCCGGGTCAACAGCGATAGCGGTGTTGTAGCTCTCGATTGCCGCCCGATGTTCACCGCGTTCCCGAAGAATATCCCCCATAAGTGCGGGTGGCTCTTGATGCTGAGGCCAAGTCTCCAGCATTTCTCTTACCTTGCGAAGTGCTTCATGGTACCGGCCCTTGTACAGAAGGGTGCGGATCTCATGGTGGGCCGCTGGCAAAAGAAATGGATCTAGCCGTCGGGCGATCTCGTATTCACGTAGTGCATCGTCCAGCAGGCCCTTGTGTCTCACAACGTCAGCTAAGCCGACGTGGGCATGCGCATGATTGGGGTTGAGGGCCAGCACCGCCCTCATCGCTTCCTCCGTCTCTTCATACATGCCGCGCTTCTCGTACGTGAAACCTAGAGCGAAGTACCCTTCCGCCAAATCAGGGTCGATCTCTAACGCCGAACGAGCTGATGCCACCGCCTTGGCTAGCCACTCCTCATCTTCGCTCCAGCCTTGACTGACCATCTGCGATTGGCAAAGTGAGAGGCCAGCGTGCGCCAATGCGTAGTCCGGCTCGAGAACCAGCGCCTTCTCCAGTAGCTCAATAGCCAACGCATTCCCTTCGGGAGTGTACTTGTAGAACTCGTGGGGTGCTCTGAAGTAGTAATCGTACGCCTCGAGGTTATCGGTCGGCACTTTCTCTATCTGCTCGCGCTCCTCCGCAGTTAGCGTGGCCTCCAGGGCATCGGCGACACGTAACGCTACCTCCCGCTGGACCGCCAACAGGTTCTCCACGGACAGTTCTCGGTCGTAGGTGTCAACAAAGACATGTTCGTCGTTTTCGGCATCGATAAGCTGGACGTTGATCCGTACAGTTGCCCCGGCTCGCTGTACTCCCCCTTCCATGAGGTAACGGGCGTTCAACTCCTCGCCGATCTGACGGAGGTTCTTCGGACTGTCACGGTACACCATCACGGACGTACGACCCCTCACGCTCAACCCGCTGATCTTGGAGAGTTGGGTCAAGATCTCATCGTGGATGCCGTCCGTGAAGTACCTGTCCTCCTCCAGCCCGCTCCTGTTGGCCAGCGGCAGCACGGCAACGGACTTCTCACTGGAAGGCGTGGTTTCTGCTCGCTCGCCCGCCGTCGGATCGTCAGGCCCGCGCCCAAGAGTCGCCACCGCCGCACCTGCGATCACGAGAATCCCCGCAAGGATGAGAAGTTCTACTCCACTGGCACGCTGCCGACCCTTCTCGCCATGGTACCACGCCAGAACGAGCGTGACGAAGAAGCCAACGGCGAGGAGCACCGTGATGCCGCGCTGCACCGCCAGCGGCCATCCGAAGGGTTCAGCCGTGACCTCCATCACCTGCAACACGACCCACGCACCGGCCAGATAGGCCAGCGCCCACTGGAAAAGCTTGCGTTCCTTTAGGCGCTCGAGGAAGGAGGACATGTCACCATCCGGTCAAGGCCGCAGGCCCATCTGGTGCAACAGTTCCTGGTACCGCGAGTCGTCATCGAGCGTCTTGAAGAACGGGCTGAAGAAGGGCCATAAGAGCCCCACCTCGCTCATCTCGTAGGCGGTTCTCAACGCATCAACGGCTTCCCGCTTGCGGCCCAGGCGCTCGTAGGCAATGGCCTGGCACCAGTGACAGGGAAGCGAAGCGGAGAAGGAAAGATCGGAGAGCCAGAGACCCTCCCAGCCCGATCCTCCCCATCTTTCTGCATAGGCCCTTGCCAACTCCGGACTCGTTCCTGTGCGAGCCAGCGTCCCGACCAAAGCCTGGAGAGCGTCGTCATAGCTACGACCCATCTCGTAATAGATGTGGATCTCGTGGTGGTGGCTCGGTGGTGTCTCGAGCCAAGTCTGTTCGTCCGGGACCGTGCCGACAGCGCTTTGCGGCAGGTGCGGCGTCACCGCCTCGCGTTGCGCCACCGCTTCGGCCAGTCTACCCGCCCCCCAGAGGCCTTGGGCGAGCTGTGCCCGGTGGATCGCGCTGAGCGGGTCGAGCTCCAACGCCTTGGACTCCACCCGGATCGCCTCGTCCCAGCGTCGTCGAAACAAGAGAAGATCACCGTAAAAGTTGTGGGCGGTGACGTAGTTCGGATTGAGCTCGATGGCGATCAGAAACTCCTTCTCCGCCTCTTCCCAGTCGTGCTCGACGTACGTCAGCACGATGCCCAGTGCCGTGTGGGCCTCGGCCGAAGCGCTGTCGAGAGCCACCGCCCTTCGTGCCGCCCAGGCGGCGACAGAGTCCGAAGCCTCGATCTCCGCCCGCCTGGCGCTCGGCGAGGCGTCCGGATCGTAGCGCCAGTAGAAGCGGCGCGCTGCGCAGAGATTCGCCAGGCCGCTATAGGCAAGGGCGAACCCGCTGTCCGCTTCGATCGCCCGG
>JBDHHL010000461.1:0-3866 GCA_039589375.1 Gemmatimonadota bacterium
AACATCCCTCCGCTCTCCATCGCCATCCCCATCGTCATCCTCATCATTATCGATGACGATGGCGATGAAGATGGCGATGGGGATGGGTTCCAGATGCGGAATTGACGTCTTGGGTCATCAGCGAGAGGGCAAGTGGTCTTCGCACACGAGCGCCTCGATGTCTATCGGCGGGCCATCAGGTTCGTTGCCTGGAGCGGCTTTCTAGCCAAATCGCTCCCGGCCGGGGAGCCAGCACGGTCTCAGCTCGAGAGGGCATCGGTCAGCATTCCTCTGAACATTGCAGAAGCCAATGCCAAGTCCTCGAGGCGGGATCGCGCCCGCTACTTGCAGACGGCTCTTGGCTCGACGTTTGAATGCGCAGCGGTTCTCGATGTGCTCGCGGCCCGGGGCCTCAGAGACGAAAGCGAGGTTGTAGTAGGGAAGGAATCATTGGAGCGAATCACGGCGATGCTGATGGCCATGTTGAAGGGCCTTGGTCGGAAGGTCGCGGAGTAAGCCATCAAGTCGAACGGCCGGCTCCCACTCTCGGCCACGCCACTCCTTTGCAGTTCGGTGGTCGTCGTGTCAGAATAGCGGTGGCGAACACCAATAGGCTGAGAGAGGAGCCGACCATGCCGTACATCGCTCCAGAGCGACGAAGAGTATACGATGAAGCGATCGCTGCCCTGGCGGCGAAGCTCGACGACAGCACCCCTGGCGGCGACATCAACTACATTGTCACGCGACTGCTGGTTCACTGGATCGAGGAGCGGGGCCTGAGCTACTCGGTCATCGCGGATGCGGTGGGCGTGCTGGAGACGGCCAAGCTCGAACTGTACCGCAGAGTCGCCGGCCCTTACGAGGATCGGAAGATCGAAGAGAACGGAGACGTCTATGGCAGGCTGCCGGCGAGTTCGGGTTCTTGATGGGCTGATCGCCGCCGCCATAATCGTCGCCGTGTACGGTTGCGCGGGCGGCGAGAGTGGAGCCCCAGTCGTCGTGCGCGATAGCGCTGGCGTGCAGATCGTCGAGAACATAAGACCGGCGTGGCCGAGCGAATCGGGCTGGACCCTGAGCGAAGAGCCGAGCTTGCAGATCGGCGTGACCGACGGGCCGCTGGAGTATCAGTTCACCGAGATCCAGGGGGCGCTGCGCCTGCCCGGCGGCGGACTTGTGATCGCGGACGGCGGCTCGTACGAGATCCGCTTCTTCGATGCCGACGGCAGGTTCCTGACGGCGACCGGCCGCCGCGGCGACGCGCCGGGGGAGTACCGGCAGATAGCCGGCCTCGGATATGGCCCGGGCGACTCGGTCTGGGTGTATGACTTCGGGACGCGCCGCTTCACGGTACTGACGACTGCCGGCGAACTGGTGCGAACGATGAACCTGGGCGGCGCCCTCTCGGCCGTGGGTGCCGTGGGGCGGTTCTCGGACGGGTCTTTCGTGGTGCGCGAGTACTGGTCGAGCGGGACGCACAGCGGGGTCGTTCGGAGCGGGCTGAGCCGCGACCCGGCGGCGATAGCGACGTTTTCGGGCGACGGCGCTGAGCTCGACACCGTGGGAGTGTTCCCCGGGCGCGAGGTCTACATCGGCAGCGAAGACGGTCGAGCGGTGATGAGCGCGCCGCTGTACGCGCGAACCGCCAGCGTCGCGTTGTCGGGCGACGAGGTCTACGTGGGTGACCAGGAGCGTTTCGAGGTTGGACTGTACACCGCATCCGGCGCACTGCGGCGTCTGGTTCGCGTATTGGGAATTGACCTGCGAGTGACCCAGGAGGACATCGATCGTGCAGTGGCCGAACGCCTGGCCGATCAGCCGCCGGAGCGCCACGCCATGCTGCGCGCCCATCTCGATGCGATGGATGTCCCCGAGACACGGCCGGCCTACGGTCGGCTACTGGTCGACTCGGAAAGCAACCTCTGGGTTGCCGAGCACACATCGTACCCGGTGGAACCGGCGAGTGGGCGTGTCTTCGATTCGGGCGGAGGCCTGCTGGGCGTAGTGCGGGTGCCGGAGCGGTTCCGCGTTCACCAGATCGGTGAGGACTGGATCCTCGGCGTGTGGCGTGACGAGTTCGGTGTCGAGTACGTGCGGTTGCACGCTCTGGTCAAGGACGGCGAAGCGGACTGAGCTGGGGAAAGCTGCTGCCTAATCTCCCCCGAGCGATGTGATGCTGCCGTCCCCTTCCACACGGAAAAAGCGGCCCGCTTCCCAGAGCAACCCCTGAAACGTCCCGAGCTTCTTCAGCGGGACGTCGATTCCGTAGACGCGGCCGCCGTGGAGGCTCTCGACTCGATCTATCTCGCTGTGACCGACAACGATCGCGGAGACACCGTAGGCCGCTAGCGTCGCATCGATCTCCTCGTCGGTCGCCTGTGGGTAACGGTTTTCCTGGGCGCGGTGGTACCCCCGGTACCAGAATGGCCCGCTGGGCGTATGCCCGTAGAACGCCTTGATGCTATCGCGGAAGGCCACCTCGTAGGAGCGAAGGTCCAGGTTCGCCCGCGCCATGTCGTTGATCTGCGTCAGGCTCATACCCGCCTCGACCAGGCCGGGTGGCATACCGCCATGCACGAACAGCACGTCGTTCACCTTTACGACCGTGTGGCGGCTGCGGAGCCAGCGGCCCAGCTCCATGTCGGGTCCGTACAGCTCGTCGTAGTGGATCCGCGACCTTCTAACGATGCCGTCCAGGTACTTCGAGTTGATGTAGCGGAGGTCACGCCGCAGCACCATCGTCTCGTGGTTGCCCAGCAGGAAGTGGACGCGGCCGCCCGCTGACCGTGCCTCCTGCTCCAGCTGATAGAACAGCCACAGACATTCCGTCACCTGGTCCCCGCGATCGAACGTGTCACCAACGACCACGAGATGTCCGTCACGCCAACTCCAATGCAACGCGTCGTCGACCACTCCGGCTGCCTTCAAGAAATCGGCCAGCGCGTCGAACTCGCCGTGGATGTCACTGATGGCCATAATGCGAGTGACCTCGGCGAAACTGTCGGGCTCGACGAGGGGCGGCTGAGCCGAGATGGTGTAGTCGATCGCCGAGTCAGCGCAGAAACCTCGGAAGCGAAGTACCCCGTCAACGTCGTAGGTTCGCGTTGCCAGCGAGTCGCCACACAGGTAGAAGACAATCGCTGTCGAATCGCTCTGCCAGTAGACATGCGGCGCGTCGTCCAGCGAGTCAGGGGCAACGTCGGCTTGGTCGACCGGAGTTGTCGGTGCCGGCATGTCCTGGGATTGCGCGGTGCCGCAGCTCGTCGGGAACAGCACCAGCGTTGCTACTAGTAGAATCGAAGCTCGTGTGGCCTTCACGATGCGTCCCTCCGTCGGTTACGTAACCTTAGAAGGTGGGAATATACGATGTGAACGGGTACGACGCGGGACCCGCGTCTTCACCCGTTGATTCGGATAGAGCGGCCGCTGGTTGCCCTAGGTGTATCCCGGGGCGCCATCGTCGTTCAGCCTCTCCTTGGACACGTCGAAGATGAGCCGCCCGAGGACCACGGCCAGTTCGGTCTTTGTGATGAAGTCATCCGCGCCCGCCTCTGTGGCGGCGGTCCAATTCGCCGGATCGTCGTGTGCGGTCACAATCGCAACGTGTGGGCTGTTCGGGGTCGCCTTCAGTCGACGCGTCGCCTCGATGCCGCCCATGCCCGGCATCTTGAGATCCATCAGGATCAGGTCCGGATTCGCTGACTCGGCCATCTCGAGGGCCGCCTCACCTGTCTTCGCGCACCCCACAACATCGACCGCCGGGTTGCAAGCGAGGATGTAGGAAACGGTTTGCAGGAAGGCCTCGCTGTCATCGACGATGAGGACTCTTAGGCGTTTCATCTCTTTCATCTATCTCGACCACTTCTCTTGGCCTGGCATACCAGGGCGTC